>NZ_JBFUIX010000014.1:0-88503 GCF_056401635.1 Paenibacillus sp. P4_E11
CTTGTCGTTATGCATTTTACATTTTTACTTATACACTTATTGTTTTCCGAGAACGACTTCAGCAAACAGTTCATACGATCTTAATCGGGCTTGATGATCATAGATAGGAGCTGTAGCGATCAGCTCATCAGCTTGTGTTCGTTCCAAGATCTCGTCCAGTCTTTGTCGGACCGTCTGTTTACTGCCGGTGAGGGAATAGCTCAATGTTCGGTCGAGGTGAGCTTTCTCCTGCTGCGTCCAGACAGCATCCATGTTGGCAACTGGCGGGCTTAACATCCCACTGCGCCCGCGGATAATGTTCAGGAATTGCTGTTGCAGAGATGTCGCCAGAAAACGGGCCTCCTCATCTGTGTCGGCGGCGAATACGTTAATGCCAACCATCACATGAGGTTTATCGAGCGCAGCCGAAGGACGGAAGTGACTGCGATATAATTCTAATGCCGGCAATATATAATCGGGTGCGAAATGGCTGGCGAACGCGAACGGTAAGCCGAGTTGGCCCGCTAGCTGTGCGCTGAATCCGCTGGAGCCAAGCAACCAGATCGGAATGTCCAAGCCTTCACCTGGAATGGCTCTTACACCGAGTGGCCGCGATCCAAGCGAAGGGTCCAGATAGCCGCGAAGCTCACTTAAGAGTTCAGGGAAATCGTTGCCATCACTCCCAAGTCCGCGTCTCAGCGCACGAGCAGCCAATTGATCAGAACCAGGAGCGCGTCCAAGTCCCAGATCAATACGTCCGGGGTACATCGATTCAAGCGTACCGAACTGTTCAGCAATCATTAATGGAGCATGGTTAGGCAGCATAATGCCTCCGGAACCGACCCGAATCGTCTTGGTACCCGCTGCCACGTAACCAATAACGAGCGAGGTTGCTGCACTGGCGATACCCGGCATATTATGATGCTCGGCAAGCCAGAATCGGCGATAGCCCCACTTCTCGGCGTGTTGGGCTAGATCGAGTGTATGGCGGAAAGAATCTGCTGCTGTGCTGCCCGCTTTAATAGGCGCAAGATCCAGGACTGATATGCGGGTCGGGCTACTAAGCTCATTCATCACGGTTACCTCCACCATTTTTTTAACGTTTCAGAAAGATTAATTTCACTGATTAATCATCGTTTCGGCAAACGCACGCCGTCAAAGGTCGCGGTTAGGTGTTTATCCTTACAGAATCAGAAAGTATAAACTTCGAGATTTTACATCCTGATTCGGCATAAAAAGTTACCGCTAAAGACGAACCCGCTTCACCGAGTTGCTCCGATAGGAGCTTTTTTTATTGCGGGTTAGTGGTCCATATTCCAGCAGATTTAATGAAAACCCGCTGTGGCAGCTTCAAAGTCGCAAGGATTAACTCAGCCACATCTTCCGCCTGCATCATACGATCCTCATCGCCAATCTTCAACCCGGCCTGAACGGCCAATTCTGTATTAACCGTGCTCGGAGTGAGGGCAGTAACACGGATATTGGATTTGCGGACTTCTTGCATGAGGGACTCGGTTAGTCCTAATACAGCGAACTTGGAGGCACAGTATGCAGAACCGGTAGCGAAACCTCGTTCGCCAGCTGTGGATGCCACATTAATAATGCTACCGCTGCTTTGTGCAAGCATGGTTGGAAGGACAGCACGAGTTACATAATACGTACCCATTAGGTTCGTTTGAATAATACGCTCCCACTGCTCGGGGTCCATCTCGAGCAAGGTCCCGAATTGTCCAGTTCCGGCATTGTTGAGCAATATATCGATCGAACCCAGTTGTTCAATAAGTGTGCTAACGGCTTGATCCACTTCCATTTTATTGGAAATATCCGCTTGTGCGGTATAAACTCGGATTCCGTATGTGCTTGTCAGTAACGATTGAAGAGATTCTAGATCGGAGCTCGTTCTAGCCACTAGTCCAAGATGGACACCTTCTTGTGCCAATGAGATGGCAGTTGCTCTCCCGATACCTTTTCCTGCTCCAGTAATGATTGCGGTTCTATTGGTTAACTCCATGTCGATCGCTCCTTTTCATTTGACTTATTCATTCCTAAAGCTGCACTAGCTATGATTTATTGTACTATATCATAAGTAAAGTACCAACATTTCGTAAGTAAGTATCTTTTGTATATCAAGTGAGCTGTTGTTCGGTTGCGGTTTCATATAAAACTATCCATACGCGTTCGGGTACTTGTTCAGCATCGACATTCACGCCATAGCCAAGCACTGGGGTGATCGGTTTGATCACAAGTACGAACAGCTCCTTCTGGACTCCGCCAGGATGACGGGTCGAAGAGCTGGCGTCCAAGCATCTGGTTATCGATCTTACCAAGCCTGATTTCTGGACAGCCGCTGTCGATCTGGTGATGGAAGATGTGGATTCTTATATGAAACTGACGGAACAATAATTTTTTCGTGCACATGCAGGAATTTATTGGAACATCACGAATTTCGATAAAAGGGCTGTGCGAACGTATGATCTAATCATTGTGAATAGCCCAACCTGTTGAGGAGCGATGAAACATGAGCAAGAAGGCATTGAGCCAGTTGTATCACATGCAAATTCCGGTTCCGAGCTTGGATGCTGCGATTGATTGGTATGGGAAGCATTTGGGATTCGTCCTGACAGGAAAGAGGGATGGGGCTCACGCTTTTTTGAATTTGCCGTCTGGCCCGATGCTCATGCTGTGGGAAACGGCGGACGCCACTTCGGCGAACTTCACGGTAAAGGGAGAGACTTTCCCGGTACTGCTCTATCAGACTCACGACATTCATCAGTTGCACGAGAAGTTGTCGGAGCTGGGAGTGGAAATTACTTTTTTCCGAGACGAAGGGTTCGGTTGGGTGTTGAAATTTTACGATCCATTCGGCAACATGTGGGGAGTGATCCAGGAACATGATCGGCTGCCTTTCCAATTCGGAGTAGGCAATGTGTTCGTACCGGTGACGAATATGCCGCGGGCTGTAAGATGGTATCGTGAGCTGTTCGGTATGAAGCCGGACTTGAACTACACGGAAGCTTCCGATCCACAGGAGAGGACCGTTTATGCGATCCGATTGGAGCACGTCACCTTGCTGTTGGACAGCATGAAGCGGGAAACGATTGTTCCGAGTCCGAATCAACTATTTACATTCGAGACCCGGGACCTGAAACAGGCGTTTACATATTTGAAGGACAAGGGCGTAACTTTCAATGAACCGGAAGTGGACATTGTAAGTGATCCTAGTCGACGGGCATTCGGGTTCAAAGACTCCGAAGGCAATGTATTGATTATGCATCAAGGCGCGTAGAGATGAGGCGATAAGCTTGCTTGCATTAAGAAAAGCCGAGATGATGGATCATGGATTTCTGGTTCGGATCGATTTGAAGGATGATGGATACACAAGTGTCGATAGCCCGGAGAGAACACCACAAGAGCAGCAGGATCATGCCGAGAAAATTTTGAAATATGTAATGGAGCCGGACAAAGGCGCTTATGTGTTGGTGGAGCCGGATACGGACCGCCAAGTTGGTATGATTATGTACAACATCGCTAACCGGGATGAGACAAAGCCTTGGAAAACCATTTTCAGCGAGTTGGACCGCAATTTGTTTCAAGAGGATGGCCGATTTCTGGAAATATTTCAACTGTGGGTACATCCGGACTATCGCCGCCAAGGATTAGCTACGATGTTGAAGTTACAAGTGGAGAAGGCCGCACAGGAGCATAAGGTGAATGTGATCTATACACACACCGAGGAAACCAACCCTCATGTAGTGGAGTTGAACCATAAGCTTGGATATCGAGAAGTTCGTCGAGGCCCGATATGGGATGATATCGTTCGGGTTAGTCTGATCAAGCAACTCTCTTAATAAGGGGATCGGAACCAGCCTTACGATTAGAAGGGTTGTTTTTTTTGGTGAAAAAGATAAAATTTTCGCATAAAACGATAAGATATTGAAATGGATCACGACAACGGGATCAGGTTAAATGAAAGGAACGGCAAATATCGGTTGTACCTGTAGAATACGATAGTTCTGTTGGGGGGATTGGGATGGAGACGATTGCTAATTGGATATGGAATGATGGGGATAGAAGGCCTGTCAATGAACATCGTTGCTTTCGCAAAACGTTCTCTATACAAGATGAGGATCTTCGGAGTGTGGTACTCCAGATATCAGCCGATTCGCGCTATCAAGTATGGGTCAATGGAATAGAAGTAGGGTATGGGCCGATCCGGTCAACGATTGAACACTGGTTCTACGATACGTATGAAGTCGGACACTTGCTCAAGCATGGCAATAATGTAATCGCTGTCAAGGTATGGCACTTCGGTCATTCTAATTATCAGTACATAGAAGGAGAAGCGGGGTTGATCGCACAACTTGAGCTTACAGCTAACAATGGCAGCAGCCGTGTTGTGCTTGTTACGGATGCAAGCTGGAAGCAGAAGCTCCATGAAGCGTACGACCGCTATGTAGTCAAGCGAAATGTTAATCTTGGCTGGATGGAATGGTATAATGCGACCCTGCAAGATGATAGCTGGATCGAAGCCGAATACGTGGACGACGATTGGTTGGACAGCCATGTCATCGCTGCATCTGGTGAAGCGCCTTGGGGGACGTTACATCCTCGTACGATTCCGCTGATGTCGAAGCGAACCTTGCATCCTGTGCAGGTGAGCACAGTGAGCGAAGTGCGTCCGAATGCGCACATCGTATCGGTGAATATGAGAGACAACTTCTTCCCGGGCTGCCGTGATGCGAATGCGAAGATTTTCAGTGGCTTCCTGATCTCCGCCTTGTTCGTGGAATCCTCAACACAAGGCACAATAACGTTCGCCCATTCCCGCTGGAACGGTGTGCAGGGCCGCTTCAAAATCGACGACCGCTGGTACGTGGCCGGTGAGGACATCGTGCTGCTGCCGGGTCTGCATTTGTTTATCATGGAAATCATGGGCATACATAACGATGTACTGACCCATATGGAGCTTCGGTTCGACATCCCAGTCACGTTCGTCCACCCGCTTCTGCAGGGCGAAGGACAATCGGAAGAAAGTGCAGCATTCGTAACGATTGGACCGATTGAAGTGATCGTCCCGTCGGCGGACGGTGTGCAGCCGGTGTATGGCGGTGTGGAAAAGAGCACAGGGCTGAACGAAAACCTTCCTCTGCTCGCACAAGTCGGCAACATAAGTACATTAACAGAACTTTCGGCAGTTGACTCGATGTGCATGGATGTCCCTCCTGAGTGGGTGATGCACAACAAGTTAATCATCTCCATGATGCACCGCAAGCAAGTGCTGCGTACCGTGCCGGTCACCGCGGAGTTGGAGCACATGATCCAACCACATGCACATCCGACCATGCTCCCACTGCCGGAACGCGGCGGGGATATGGAGCTTATCGTTGATTTCGGCAACATATATATCGGGCATATCGAGTTTGAGTTGGAAGCGAAGGCTGGAACGGTGATCGACGTCTATGGCTTCGAACGGCTTCGGGAAGGGAAGGCTATCTTTACGTCCGGATGCAACAACGCTTTCCGTTACATATGCCGGGAAGGTCGACAACTATTTACTAGCGGTACAAGAATGGGCTTGCGTTATGCCATGATCGCCATCCGTCAGATGGAGGAGCCTGTCCGATTGCATCAGTTGAAGCTGCATTATGTGGCCTACCCAACGACTAACCATGCGGCATTCCGCTGCTCGGATCCGCTGTTGAACGATATTTGGGATATTTCTCGTCAAACRCTGCAGATTTGTATGGAAGACGCGTTCACCGACTGTCCGACTTTCGAGCAGGTGTTCTGGACTGGCGATTTTCGGGTGAGCGCCTTAGCCGCTTATCAGGTGTTCGGAGCGGGAGAGCTGGCCAAGCATTGTCTTGAACTGGTGCCGCGATCGAGGCAGCAAAGTTCACTCCTGCTCGCCCAATTGCCATCTGATTGGCAAGCATCGATTCCGGTATGGACATTCAGCTGGATTATGGCTTGCAAGGATTATGTAGAGTATACAGGGGATATGTCCTTGTACACGACGATGCTGCCCCATATTGCTGCTACTCTTCAGACATACGAGGGATTTCTGGATTCGCGTGATCTTCTTGATATTTCCTCCTGGAATTTGCTGGATTGGGCCCCGCTAGATTTGCCGTATGCCGGCATCGTGACGGTGCAGCAGGCGCTGTTGGCCTACTGCCATCTTATTGCGGCAGAGATGGCCGAGATTACGGGTCAACCGGAACAAGCTAGGCGGCATGAGGCTGGCTATGAGCGGCTCCGAGAAGCTATCTGGCGCTACTTGCGCGTCGGGGATAGCGGTGAATACTTGGACGGCTTGTATCGCACCGGTACGGCTTCAACGACAAGGAGTGTCCATACGCATCTGTTTCTGTACATGACCGGCTGTCTCCATCCGGACGATGTGATCTCGGTCGAGCATAAGCTGGTTGATCGCCCGGAGCATTGGCTGGACATCGGGATGCCATTCATGTCCGTGTATTTAATGGAATGCTGGAACCGGATGGGACGTCTTGACTTGACGCTGGACAAAATTCGCAGCGGCTGGGGTATAATGGTGCAACAAGGATCAACAACAGCATGGGAGACATTCTCGACTGCGCATCGCAGTGAGGCGCATGGCAGTTCTTCCGCCCCCGTCTATATGCTTGCCGCTCAGCTGTTGGGCATACAGAGAAAGGAGCCGGGATTCGCTCGAATCGGAATATGTCCTCCGAACACATCGTTGATGTGGGTGCAAGGCTCGTTGCCTACGCCGTTCGGAAGAATCGATGTCAATTGGTCGAAGGAAGGCGGCGAACGTGTCATGTTTGTTTCCATACCGGCAGCTATCGAGGTAGACATTGAACTAGACCTAGAAGTGGATTGGAAGATCCGCATTGAAACGATCGGCGGATAATCCGCCGGTCTTTTTGGCACGACGTTATAGGCACATACTTTCCATACAAGGGAGGCAGGCGCGATGTTGAAGGTAGCCGTAATCGACGACAAACCTATGATCCGCAAAGCGATCGTGAAAGCCATCGATTGGCCAAGCTTGAACTGCATAATTGTAGGTCAAGCCGAGGATGGGCTGGAGGGCCGAGCGATGCTGGCCAGAGAGCTCCCTGATCTCTTGATCACGGATATCAAGATGCCAGGACTAAGTGGACTGGATCTAGCCAATTGGATGACCTCCCACCTGCCGGGATCCAAAACGATCCTGATCACCGGACATCGAGAATTCGAATATGCCAGAATGGCCGTTAAGCAAGGCGTATATGACCTGATCGTCAAGCCAATCRATTATGACGACTTGTACAGGGTGATTGACGCGGCGTTAACGGATCTTACGAGTGCGCGACGGGAAGTACAGGAGAAGGAACAGCTAGCGGGCGAAGTAAGCCGATTGGAAGCGGAGTTCCGCAGCTTGGCTCCTTCCGTAAGCAGCAAGCTGGTAGCGGATTCGATCGGCGGGAAGACGATGGATGAGCAGGAGTGGAAGGAAGTTATGCGCGCGTTCTCAGCGGAAGGGATCGTCTTCTCGCTTATGCTCGTGCGTTGTGTACGAATGAATGAAAGCGCCGGGGGAGGTCAAGTACCTGCAGACGGGCTTAAGCACGTATTCGGCCATGTGCAGGAAATGAAGAGCAGAATGGGGATGGATACGCTGGAGTGTTTCCATAACGGCCAGCTTGCGGTCGTGGTATCGTTCAAATCTTCGATGTCGCAACGTGACATGGAGGTGAGCTTGCGCCGATTCGGGCACGAACTGGCGGTTCAGATCGAACGCCAACATGGGATTGTAATCAATGTAGCGTCCAGTTCTTATTACAAGACACGGTATGGGTTGAAGCAAGCCTATGAGGAGACCAACGCATTGCTGGAACAAAGCTTTTTCCAGAATGACAGGCAGGTGCTGACGCCGCAAATGCCACGCTTGGACAATCAGCACGTGAAACATACGATTATGAAGGAACTGGAAGAGTTCACTCGAACATTGGAGTCAGAACCGAAGGATGTTGTGCTATTCGCCGTGGAACGCCTGTTGGATCGTATGGAAGAATACAGTACTGGCAGTATCACAGTTATGAAAGCGCTCTTATTGGAAGTGTGCCTGTTGGCGGTCCGCTTTCATTACCGTGCCACTGGCAACGAATTCGCGGTAGATAAAGGAATCGATCAAATTGTGAATGAGGTATCTCGGTTGAACAGCTTGTCGCAGGCGCGCTCTTACTTGACCGATATCGTGTTGGGGGTGAAGTCCGCTTTCGAAGGGAACGGGGCCTCGTACGGCCGGATGACCCAACATATTATCGATTACATTAACGTTCATTATCATCAGGATGTGAGCCTAACCTCTATCGCTGAACGATTCAAGCTGAGCCCCAATTACTTGAGTCGAATACTGCGGCAGGAGACGGGTGACAACTTCGTAAACATCGTATCGAAAACGAGAATTCAAGCGGCCAAGCGGCTGTTGGAAGACCCGACACGCAAGGTGAACGAGGTCGGCGAGATGGTCGGCTTCAAGGAATACGCTTACTTTTTCCAGGTGTTCAAGCGATTTACCGGCTCGGCCCCCAAAGAATATCAGCAAAAATTCAAACGCAACTGAAAAGAAGCTGCTCGATTCCTAATGAGCAGCGGAGGAGCGGACTGATGGGACTACAGAAACTGTTCACCCCCTTGCTTCATGCCAAGCTGCGCACCAAAATGTTATTGTCGTTCACGTTCGTTATCTTGATCGCGCTGAYCATGRTCAGCGCGATCAGTTATTCCGTATCGGTCAAATCACTCRAAACGTCGACGACGAACTATTCCCACTATATTTTGCAGCAGATCGGTAAAAGCTTGGATGGCAAGGCGCAAGAGCTGGAGGAGCAAATGTTCACTCGTTACCTGAACGCCGGGATCGGTTCGGTGTTGCTGGCGAGTGCAACTTCAGGTGATCCGGATAAACAAATGCAGAATCGGTTACAGATCGGTAATTTCCTGTACAGTCTCGTCTACACCATCAACGGGGTCGAATTTGTGTATTTGTACGATGCCAATGGAGAAAGTTATTCGCAAATTAAAAACAATCTGGTTCAGTCGCAGTTGTATATCCCTCCCGAACCTCTAGTTAATCTGCCTAATCTTAAGGAACACCGCGGTCAGGCACTATGGGTTGCGCAGGACGAACGACTGATCTATATGCAGCGGGCGCTGTACGATGTGAATACAACGGAATTTTGCGGGTACATCGTAATAGGTATAAACAGCCGCTATCTCAAGGGGGAATACGCTCAATTCGAAGCGCTTCAATACGGTCGAGTGTTCGTCCTGAACGAACAGGATGATCTGCTGCTGTATCGGTCCGAAGATAAGCTACAGGGTTCGGTTGACAAACTCGCAGGAATTGCGGATAAACAGCAGATTGAGATCCTCGATGAACGCTACATCGCCTCGGTCAACATATCCTCGCTCAAAGGCTGGAAGCTAATCAATGTCKTCTCGCTGCAGGATATTACTGCCCCTGCCGACTTGATACGCTTATGGATTCTAGCTGCCTTTCTCCTCTCCTYCATCGCGGCTATGGTGCTGACGATCGTCATCTCTAGCAACATCACGTCCAATTTGCGTTTATTTGTCCGAAGCATGAAGAATGTATCCGAAGGGTTCTTTGACAAAATTCAGCCACCGCGAAGCCGTGATGAGATCGGAATGCTCGCCGAGAAATTCAATCTCATGAGCGATAAAATCAAAGACCTCGTCGACAAAATCTATGAAGAGCAAGCGCAGAAGCAAATGGCGGAGTACCGCACGCTGCAATTCGAATACAAGGCATTGCAGGCGCAGATCAATCCGCACTTTCTGTATAACACGCTCGAATCGATTCAAAGTCTGGCCATTCTGAAGGACGAGAAGGAGATCGGCCGGATGATATTTCTACTCGGCTCTCTTTTCCAGGATACTGTACGCAATACTTCAGACTTCGTTACCCTGGACGAAGAAATCGCTTATATTCGCAAATACTTGGAACTGGAACAAATGGTTTACGACGACAAATTAGCAGTGCATTACGATTTGGACGAATCGCTTCTTGAGCGAAAGGTACCGAAGTTTATATTGCAGCCGATAGTGGAAAATGCGATCCTTCATGGGATCGAGAAGAAACCGGGCAAAGGGCTGATTGAGATCCGATGCCAGGAAGAAGACGGCACGATTGTGCTGGAAGTGAAGGATACCGGTATCGGCATTTCACCGGAAAGGGTGGACAAGTTGATGCAGACGGACGGAGAAGAAGCGGCTCCGACACGAGTGGGTGTTCGGAGCGTGCATAAGCGGGTGCGAATCTTATATGGTACCGATTACGGCTTGACGATTGCAAGCGAGCCGGGGCACGGGACGACGATTCGAATTATTCTGCCTGTCCGAGAGTCGGAAGAAGATAAATTATCTAATAAAACGATAGATTTTTAAATGGTGAGCGCTTTCATTATTCGGTTAAATAAGAACAGGGACGGATAAGGAAGCACACAGCCCTTAGTGGATACAGTAGGAAAGGAGCCGACACATGAATAAATCCGTTTACTTGGACTACGTACGCAAGGCACTCGACTATGGGAGATCGATCTACAGCGAGTCGGTGGAGAAGTGGAGAAGCGCGTACAATCCGAAGCAATTTTTCGGCATGTACTCGCCCCCCGGCATCATCCCGGTACAAGTACATATGGAAGGTTTTATGTACCATATCACAGGCGATATGAATTATGCGCAACAAGCCAAATCTTATTTGCTCGACATCGGATCGTACATGTCATTCGTGACGGAAGAGCAGATTCGCCTCCATCCGGAATACAGCAAAGGAATCCCCGCTATGGAAGCGGCGTTCCAATCGCCGCATTACATTTACGGCTATCTGTATGTGAAGGACAGCGGCGTGTTGAATGCGGAAGAACAGAGCAGAATCGAGCAATGGATAGGCAGCTCGATCCATGCGACGTTATATTTTCCCGAATGGGGCGCACATAATCGTTCGATGCTTCGCGTCTGGGGGGCAACGCTTGCCGCGAAGGCTATCGGTGAAACAGAGGAAACCGCATATTGGAATAAGCTCTGCGATCAAATGGCCAAAGATTCATTCGGAGGCTGGTCAATCGAAGACGCCCAGGCTTATATGAATTTGTGGCTCTTGGGCACGATGGAATATGCGAAATACAGAGGCCGCGAGGAAGAGTATTATGGGCTTCCGCAGACCCGATATTACTTCGACTACATTGCACGGCTCATTACGCCTTACGGGCAAGTCCCTGATTATGGCGATTCGAACTTCAACGCCACCTGGTACTTGTGGATTCCCATCCTGGAGAAGGGCGCTTCCGTATACAAGAACAGCCATATGAAGCACGCGGCCGAGAAGCTATATGAATTCGCCATGGCATCTGCAAGTGAGGAAGCATCGGTGACCGCGGCCTGCTTCCTGATCTTAGCCTACCAGTGGGCGGATGATTCGTTGGAACCAGTCAAGCCGAATGGGGGCAGTGAAGAGCTGTTGGAAGAACTCGTCGGCAAGAAGATCGTCTTCCGCGACGGGTGGGAGGACAACTCCTCGTACATGCTGCTCAACTATCGCGATGAAGGCCCGTATGCCCTCGTGCCACGTGAATATCTACGTACGACGATTCCGGTCAAGGCCGAGAAGATGCACCACGGACATAGCGATGAGAATGCGATTATAATGCTCGCTTGCGAACAAAATATATTGCTGCATGACGGAGGGTACCGTGAGAACGTTCCGAACGGTAAGTATCGAGCGGACATATATCACAACCGGCTTGTGTTCAGGACTGACGATAAAGACGTGGCAGATGCTGTCTCTGAAGCGGGGACACCAGCGAATATGGAGCCAGGTCAAACTTCAGCGATGTACGACTTGCTGCACGATGACGGGTTCTATAAGAAAGTTAGCACCGAACGGATTCACTTCCAGCAGTTCGAACGACTAGATTATAGCCGCACACGGCTTCACGATCCGACGCGCAGGCTGGTATGGGACCGCATGGTTACTTATGTGAAAGGTGACAATGTGTACATCGTTGTCGATTGGGTCAAGTCGGACTGTGATCAGACGCTGACGATGGCCAACCTGTGGCATACGGGAAAAGCGGTGCAGCTGGCATCTGGCTGCTACGATACGAGCATTCCCTATATCCACAGAGGAGTAGGCTGCTCCAATCCTTATAGGAACCGCGATGACTTGTCCTTGCTGATCGAGTTCCCGAATACGGTTCGAGCAACCGGCTGGGAGCGCATCCGTCGTAATTATGGCGACAGTGTCATGATCTACGAAGCGGAATCGAAGCCGTTCCGAGCTGGTGACATGAGCTGCTTCGTTACGGTCCTGACTCCACATAGTCAAGCGGCTGCTCCGAGTGTTGGGCGGGTCGTGATTCACCACCTTGCTGCAGAGGCGGATACACTGGCTCTTACATATACGAACAAGACCGAATTGCATCTAGCTTACAAGCTCGATATGCACAAGGGGCTGCTGGATGAACCGATATTCGGCGGCAGTGGTCCGCGTTATACATGGGAGGACGGTAAGCTAGATTATGGCTTGATGGAAACGGATGCTGATTTTGCATTTGTCGAAGTGAAGCCGGCCAACGTTTCTTACGGTCTCATCAATGGCAGCGCCCTGTATAGCAAGGGCAAGAAGCTGTTCGCTGCACCTATGCGTTCCACATACATTTTTGATAAAGCGGAATGGGCGACGACACATCACAAATGGAGGTCTTGGGAAGGGGAGGTAACCGGTTGAACAACAAAGTGTCCAAGGAGCTCAGAAGACATTACGACTTGTATATCATGCTCATTCCGGCCATCCTCTTCTACGCCATATTCTCCTATACACCGATGTTCGGACTTGTAGTCGCTTTCAAGGATTACAACATATTCAAAGGGATTTTCGGAAGCGATTGGATCGGCTTGCAGAACTTTCGGGATATGGTCAGGTTCCCAGGGTTTTATGAAATGATTCGCAATACGCTGATGCTGAACATCCTCAGTCTCGTCTTCGGCTTCCCAGCACCGATTGTGCTGGCGCTCATGCTGAATGAAGTACGCTCTCGCTATTTCAAACGGATTTCACAATCGCTGCTCTACTTGCCGCATTTCATCTCGTGGATCATATTGAGCGGCATCGTATACAACTTGCTCTCCCCGAAGTACGGAATTGTCAATCAGCTGCTTGAGGCGCTGGGACTGAAGAGCATTTACTTCATGGCTAGCGAGAGCTGGTGGGTCGCCACTTATGTAGGCTCAGGCATCTGGGCGGGCGCCGGTTGGGGGACGATTATATACCTGGCGGCGATGACCGCGATCGATCCTTCATTGTATGAAGCGGCTGTCGTCGATGGAGCGGGACGGTTTCGCAAAATGTGGCACATCACGCTGCCAGGCATATTGCCGACCGTCGTCATCCTGCTGATTATCAGCGTCGGGCATCTCGTCTCGATCGGGATCGAGCATGTGCTGGCGTTGCAAAACCCGCTCGTCGGCGGCGTAGCCGAGGTGATCAGTACATTCGTGTATAACGTGGGCATTAAGCAGGCGTACTTCTCGATGACGACGGCGGTGGGTCTGCTGCAATCGATCATCAATCTTGTCCTCATCATATCGGCCAATTTTTTCGCCCGGCGACTGGGCCAAGAAGGTATGTGGTAATCGAAGTTTCCGCCAATGAAAGGGTGCCTGCGAATGACTGCCAAACCAAGTAATCGTATTGTCAAAATGAGAACCGGCGAGATAGCTTTCCATACGCTCAATTACACGCTAATCGGACTGTTTACGCTCACATGCCTGTTTCCGTTCCTGAATACATTCGCCAATGCCTTCAGTGACAACCATGCGATCAAAACAGGAGCGGTAACCTTCTATCCGGTCGGGTTTACCTGGGATCCGATGAAAGCGGTGCTTGGCGATCCAGGTGTCATCCATTCCTTGTACGTAACAGTCTTCGTAACGGTTGTTGGCACGGCCTCACAGATGCTGTTCACGATATTGACTGCTTACCCGCTATCTCGCAGAGATTTGAAATACCGTTCAATTATGCTGAACTATATCATCGTGACGATGGTGTTCAGCGGCGGCTTGATTCCAGGCTATCTACTGATCAAGTGGTTGGGGATGCTTAATTCACTTACGGCTATCATCATTCCAGGCCTGATTAGCAGCTTCAACATGATTGTATTGAAAACGTTCTTCCAAGGACTCCCCGAGGAACTGCGCGAGGCGGGAACAATAGACGGCTGCAGCAACACGCGCTACTTGCTTAAGATCGTACTGCCGTTATCGATCCCAGCCATTGCCACAATCAGTCTGTTCTATGCAGTGAATCATTGGAACAGCTACTTCGGGCCGCTTCTATATCTTGACAATCCCGATCTGCACACACTTCAGGTGAAGCTGCGCAATATCCTGCTTCTGTCGCAGACGCCGGTGTCAGTGCTCGAGCTGCAGCAAACTCAGCATTTGAATTTAATGGAAGAGTCGCTCAAAGCGGCGACGATCGTGTTTGCCACCGTACCGATCTTGCTTGTGTATCCGTTTTTGCAGAAGTATTTTGTCAAGGGCGTCATGATTGGCGCTGTCAAAGGGTGACAGGGTGGGATTCAGATATCCCTGTATATACATTCCTATGGAATGAAAGGGAGGGCACGGTATGCGAAAGGGTAAAAAAGGGTTGATTGCAGGTCTCGTCTTATCATTATCAATGGGAACGCTTGCTGCTTGTTCGGGTGGAGATAACAAAGGGGCCGATTCGGGTACGTCGAGTACATCGCCTACTGCATCGCCGACCGCGTCGGCAACGCCGGCACAACCGGTTAAGCTCAAGGTCGAATTGTGGGATCGCGGTACCGCGCCGCCGGGAGCGACAATCACAGACAATTACTTAACGAACTGGATCAAGGATGAAGTGAAGAAGATCGGCATTGATATCGAATTCGTGCCCGTACCGCGCGCCCAGGAAGAAGAGAAGCTGAATATATGGCTAGCTTCCGGAGGAGCTCCGGACATCATCTTCACCTATAACGAACCGATCATGCAGCGTTATGCAGAGCAGGGTGGATTGCATGAGATGAGCGAACTGCTCGATAAATATGGCCCAGTGCTGAAAGAACAGAATAAAGTCGCACTAGGACTCGCGGGCAAATATAAAGGCAAGCGGTATGCCGTACCTGCAAGAGTGGAATCCGTGGCAGGGGCGATGATGAAAATTCGTGGGGATTGGCTGGACAAACTTGGACTGGCTATACCGAAAACGACCGATGAATTGTATACGGTAATGAAAGCGTTCAAAGACAAAGACCCTGGCGGCGTCGGCAAGGAAAATGTAGTGCMGTGGGGGTTGCCGGCCCCTTCGCAAGGGATGCAAAGCTTCTGGTTTGAGGTCAGCTTCGGGCTCGGGAACAACAACGATGGTCCATCGGGCATTGCGTATATGCCAACGGGAACTTACAAGGACGGCAAGTTCACATCCGGTTGGATCACCCCTGAAGGTAAACAAACATTCGCTTACATGAACAAGGCGTACAAAGAGGGGCTAATTTCTCGTGAATTCGCTACCGATGTGAACAACCAGAAGATGAACGAGGCGCTGGCCAAAGGCTGGGTCGGCGTGATCGATTCGAATGGCTCTGCGTCCATGACCAATGGAGTAGTACGTAAATCGGTGCCTACAGCCAAATGGGTGAACGTGCCACCGCTGATCCGACCTGACGGGAAGCAAATGATGAACGCCAATCAGAAAAGCGGCATGCTGATCATGATTCCCAAAACAAGCAAAGTACCAGAGGCAGCGATCAAATATTTGAACTGGATGGCCGATCCCAAAAACATTACGATGATTCTGCGAGGCAAAGAAGGCGTACATCATAAAATGGAAGAAGGTCTATTCATCCCGATCAATCCAGATCAGCGTAAGGTGGATATGTTTGCAGCGGGAGACATTGGTATTCTGTATAACGGCAGCATGGACTACACGCTCGAGCAGCACAAGAAATTGA
The DNA here is from genome assembly GCF_056401635.1 of Paenibacillus sp. P4_E11. Lineage (NCBI taxonomy): Bacteria > Bacillati > Bacillota > Bacilli > Caryophanales > Paenibacillaceae > Paenibacillus > Paenibacillus sp. P4_E11. The sequence goes on from NZ_JBFUIX010000014.1 coordinate 16,011, forward strand.
ACAATACACCGGAAAACCCGGATGCAGGCGATTTCACATTCGAGCATCAGGAGCTGTCCAGGAAACTTGGAGTGGCTCCGAAGAGCGTCGATCAACCTCGTCCGTTTTCCGAGAAGAACAATGCCATATTGAGCAAATACATGTACGAAGCGTCCGCTAAGTTGATCATGGCCCCTGACTTCGAGAAAGAATACAGTGCTATGGTAGACGGCTGGAACAAGCTCGGAGGAGAGACCTACGATAAGGAAGTTGCTGATGCATTGAAAGCGATGGCACAGACCAAATAAGTCATAGTAAAGGGACGGGCGGCATGCTGCTCGTCCCTTGCTGTCTGGTACACCCTCTCTTGATCGTCTATAATAAGACAGTAGGAGGGGATCTAGGATGGCGGAACCATTGAAAGACATGTACAGTGAGGATTTTCTGCGCCAATTCGGCGAGAGGGTGCGTGCCGTATACGGCACTTTCCATACGGAAGGTTTCATCGGTGCGACGATGAACGACACATGGGAAGGGCTAGAGCTGAAGGCCAGGATGCGGCGGATCTCAGAAACACTCGGGACCTATCTCCCAGCTCGTTATGAAGAGGCGTTGGACGTGCTGTTCACGATCGATAAGGACTGCGTCGGGTTCCCGTATTTGTTCTTCCCGGATTTCGTGGAGGTGTATGGTCAGGCAGAGGAACACTGGACGCTGTCCATGGCAGCTCTTGAGCGGTTCACGTCGAAGTCATCCGCGGAATTCGCCGTTAGACCGTTCCTGCTGCGAGACCCCGAGCGAATGATGGTCCAGATGGCAGTTTGGTCGAAGCATCCGGACGAGCATGTTCGCCGTCTTGCAAGCGAGGGCTGCAGGCCGCGTCTACCATGGGGGCAAGCGCTTCCGATGTTCAAGCGAGACCCGGCTCCGCTGCTGCCCGTGTTGGAAACGCTGAAGGAAGACGATTCGCTCTACGTCCGCAAGAGTGTCGCCAACAACTTGAACGACATTGCGAAGGATCATCCTTCAGTCGTACTCGAGATAGCCCGCCGTTGGAAAGGCGTTCATCCACACACGGACTGGATCGTGAGGCATGGGTGTCGAACCTTAATCCGCAAGGCAGATCCCGAGATCATGGCGTTGTTCGGGTACGCGGAACCCTCGGTCGAGGCACCGCTAATGACCTTTGCCTCCTTGTCGGTGGAGCCGGAAACACTTTCAATCGGAGAGAGCTGTGAACTTAGTTATGAGCTCCATATCCGGGAAGGCGACCCCATACATATACGCATCGAATACGGAATTGACTTTGTGAAGGCAGGGGGACGTACATCGCGCAAATTGTTCCTCTTGTCCGACAAAACAGTATCTGGCGGAGCACGTCTTGCTGCAACACGGACACATCGCTGGTCGAACTTGACGACCCGAACACATTATCCAGGCGAGCATCGGATTGCACTGCTTGTGAATGGACGCGAGGTTGCTTATGCGGTCATGATGCTCGAGGCGAAATGATGGAAGACTTTGGCCGAAACGAGATAGCGGTTGTTCCTCTCGCCCATTTATTATATGCTAGAGGCAGAACAGGCTCCGAAACGGGAGGAACAGCACAATGGCTACCCTGCTATACGAGTATAAAAATCAGAAGCTGGAAGGTTATCCTTTCAAATTCATACGCTATAGCACGCAGGACTTGAAGCAGCCTCTGCACATGCATGATTACATTCAGATCGCCTATGTGATGAAGGGCGTCTGCAGTCATCAATTCCGGGGAAAGTCGCTGACGGTTGGCAAGGGTGATATATTCATCATCCCACCAGGGATCGAGCACAGCCTGAATGCCTTCGAGGGAAAAGAATTCGAGATCGTTCTGGTCGACTTCATGCCTTTCCTGGTGCACGATGAGCTACAATCGTTTTCTGACTCCATCACCTGGTATATGCGGAATCACGAGCATGTCGACAATTCCTCGGAGTGGCTGCAGCCTTGGTTGCACATCTCCAAGGACAAGCAACTGCTGGTAGAGCAGCTGCTGCTGGACATTCAGGACGAATTCGAACACCGCGACCAAGGTTACGAATTCTCGACCCGAATTAACCTAGTGAAGCTGTTGATCCTGATTGACCGCGAGTCACGTAAGTCGATCAAGCGGCCTGCCAGCAATCCAGTACGGCTTCAGGAAAGACCATTCGGCTGCGTCATTCAATACATCTGCGATAATTTCGGTCAAGATATACCGCTGGAGAAGGCGGCCGAATTGGCGAGCATGACACCGGCGTATTTCAGCCACGCATTCAAGAAGGAGACTGGGCAGTCGTTCGTCGAATTCGTCCACGAGGTTCGTATCGAACGGGCGATGGAGTTGATTCGACAAGGGGTGCATACGATGACGCAAGTGTGCTTCCAGGTCGGCTTCCGGCATTTAAGCCATTTCATCCGGACGTTCAAGAAGCGAACAGGCTTAACCCCTACGGAATACAAGAAGACGTTTGCTCGTGCGTGAGTAGAGCTAACGAAAAATAAAGCAATCTGCTTACAAAAATAGTGCTAGTAGAAAAAGGCGGCAGCAAGGTATAGTTACTTGTAGCAGTCTTTTTTGTTTTTATAGGCAACATCCGCTCACTCATTCTAATCGCGAAAAGAGGAATTGAAACACATGAGCTCAAAAACACTTAAAGTAGGTATAATCGGACAAGGCCGAAGTGGTCGCAACATTCATGCTCACGGCTTGCTGCGTCTGAAGGACATGTATACGATTACAGCAATTGCCGACGGTCTGGAGGATCGTCGCAATCGCGCGGTTGAGGAATTCGGTTGCAACGCGTATACAACTTGGCAGGAAATGGTGGACAACGAGCAATTGGATCTAGTGGTCAATGCTTCACCAAGCGATCTTCACTTTCCGATCTCCCTGGAACTGCTCAATCGTGGCATCAACGTGCTTTGCGAGAAGCCGCTTGCGAAGAAGCCAGAGGAAGTAGACCAACTGATAGCCGCTCAGAAATCAGGTGCACGCTTGGCTGTATTCCAGCAGTCGAGATATATGCCTGCATTTATGAAGATGCGTGAGATTATTCAATCTGGCGATCTGGGCCGTATCGTGCAAGTGGACTTTACTAGCAATGGCTTCTCTCGCCGTTGGGACTGGCAGACGCTGCAAAGCAATAATGGCGGCAACTTGATGAACACGGGACCTCACCCTGTCGATCAAGCTTTGCAACTGTTCGGGACGGATATCATGCCGCAAGTTACTTGCATCATGGACCGCGCCAATACGTTCGGCGATGCCGAGGACTATGTGAAGATTATTCTTAGAGGTCCGGGACGTCCGACGATTGATCTGGAGATTTCCTCCTGCTCCACTTACCCAAGACCGCAATTTACGATTCAAGGTACGAACGGTGGGTTGACAGGAAACTCGAGCAAGCTGACTTGGAAGTTCTTCAAGCCGGAAGAAGCGCCGAAGCAGGAACTGATCAAGCAGCCGCTCATGGATAAGAATGGAAATCCGGCCTATTGCAGCGAGGCGCTGACTTGGCATGAGGATAACTGGGAAATCACGCTGCCTGAAGGAATGGCAGGCTTCGATGTGATGACGAACATGTTATACAAGAAGTTGTATAACACGTTGACGGAAGGCGCTGCTCTTGAGATTACACCAGAGCAGGTTCGTCAGCAGATGGCCGTTATGGAAGAATGCCGCCGGCAGAACCCGCAAATTTACGCGGTATAAGATTGTTATGAACAGCAAGGCTGCCCCACATGGTCTGAATGGACCTGTGTGGGCAGCTTTTTTTATTTCGAGGCCCCCGCGCAAGTGGCTTAGCCGGAACGACCGTTTCTTTTTTTATTATGGGAGCTTTCGACAAAAGAAATTGTTTTTTTGGTTAGTGATTCCGTTATACTAAAAGCATAGTAGTAGATATGTATATACAAGGAGGCGTTCTGCATGCAACAGCCTTTATTCGATGCACTGAGGCGAAAAGATCTAGAGGCGGTAACGTTACAATGCACGAAACGTCCGGAGTTGGTCAATTTGCGGGATGCACAAGGCAACAGCCCGATATTATTAGCAGCTTATTTTGGAGCCAAGGAAATCGTAGCGTATTTGCTAGAATCTGGGTCACTGCTTAATTTATACGAGTCATGTGCGTTAGGCAAGCTGGAGACGGTCCGGAGTCTGATTCAGCAAAAGCCTGAGCTGCTGAACAGCTACGCCCATGATGGGTTTACACCAATTGGCCTGGCAGCTTTCTTCGGACAGGAAGAGGTCGCTCGTCTGCTCTTGAAGGAAGGTGCCGACGCGAAGACGGTATCCTACAACACGATGCGCGTCACGCCGCTGCACAGTGCGGCCGCCATGCGGCAGCTGGCGATTGCTCTTCTGCTGCTAGATCACGGCGCAGATGTGAATGCACGCCAGCAATCGGATTGGACGCCGCTGCACAGTGCGGTGCACAACAAGCAGGCGGATATGGTACGTCTGCTGCTTGAGCGTGGAGCCGACCCGCAGGCAACGAACGAAGCTGGCATGACTCCGATGGCGATGGCTGCTGCATGCGGCGATGAGGAGATTGCGGCGTTATTACAAGATTAAATGTTAGAAGTGTCTAGTTACTTAACTCCGGCAGCTTCCAGTCGATCTCTGGGCTACCAATCTGCTTGAGACAGCGGTTGATGCTTGAGAACGGACGGCTGCCGAAAAATCCGCGATGAGCAGACAATGGACTCGGATGCGGGGATTGAATGATGAAATGGCGGGACGTATCGATTTGCTGCCTTTTTTGCTGAGCATGACTCCCCCACAGAACGAACACGACCGGTTGAGATCGATCGTTCAGCAAGGCAATAATCCGATCAGTGAACGTTTCCCAGCCCTTGGCTTTATGCGAGTTAGGCGAGCTTTCCCTTACAGTCATAACAGTGTTCAACATGAGAACGCCTTGTTCCGCCCAGCTTAGAAGATGCCCATGACGAGGAATTGGGATACCAAGGTCGGCTTGCAATTCTTTGAACATGTTTTGCAGCGACGGGGGTGTGGAAACTCCAGGCTGCACAGAGAAGCTTAGCCCATGAGCTTGACCAGGGCCGTGGTAAGGATCCTGTCCGAGAATAATCGCCTTCGTTGCTGCATACCCGGTCGAATGCAGCGCCGTGAATATATTGTATTTATCAGGGTAAACGGTAGCGGTTCGGTATTCCTCGGCGAGAAATTGGTGAAGCTGTTTGTAATAAGGTTTGTCGAACTCCGGCTCCAGCAGAGGGGCCCAGTCATTATGTAGAATTGCCATAGGGAATCTGTCCTTTCAAGTTGTTAGCACATGCTTCTTGGATTCAATGTCCCTATTATTCTATCATATTCATATTGGAAAGGTGAGAGAGTGGATGACGGATTCACGACCGGAATCGGTAGACTGGATTCAAGATCCGGTTATACGAGGGTGGTTTCATCAGACGTTCGGCCTGCCAACTGAAGTTCAACGGAACGCTTGGCCGGCTATACGTACAGGGCAAGATGTCCTGATCGCAGCTCCTACTGGTTCCGGGAAAACTCTGGCGTCCATTCTACCTTGGCTGGACCGGATCGTGAGAGCGAAGCAGGTTGCACCAGGAGAACAGACCTGGCGTGCAGGTGTGCGCTTGCTCTACATTACGCCGCTCAAAGCACTGAACAACGATATTCACCATCATCTGTTCGGCTTTTTGGCGGAGATGGAAGCGTATGCCCGTGCGAATGAGCTGGATTGGCCTGGCATACGAGTCGGCATCCGTACTGGGGACACTTCCCAAAGTACACGGGCTTCCATGATCAAGCATCCGCCCGACATCTTGGTGACGACACCGGAATCACTCTACTTGCTGCTGGCCTCCGAGAAGGCAAGGGCGATGCTGCAGACGGTAGAGCAAGTGATCGTCGATGAGATTCATCAGCTTGCCGCGGACAAGCGTGGGTTGCACATGGCGGTATCACTCGAACGGCTGTCCGCATGGTGTGGCCGGGAACCTCAGCGCCTTGGCGTGTCAGCCACGATTCGCCCGCTTGAGCGGGTAGCGGCTTTCCTCGTGGGCTACAACGAGGAGGGAAGCGAGCGGCCATCGGTCATCGTCGAGAGCCGGATGGACAAGCAGTTCGACTTGACCGTCACAATGCCGGAGTCGTACCGAAGGCGCAGCAAAGGTGACGACGAATCGGCATGGGCACCGCTCGTCGAACTGCTGCTGCAGCACATGGAGGGCGCGCGGTCGGTGCTTATCTTCGTCAACAATCGCCGTCTGTGCGAGCGGTTGACCCTACACTTGAACGACCATGTCGGCTACGACTTGGCCCGCTCGCACCATGGCAGCGTCTCGCGCGAGAAGCGGCTTGAAGTCGAACGCGCCCTCAAGGCGGGTGAGCTGCGCTGTCTGGTGGCGACCGCGTCGCTCGAGCTCGGCATCGACGTAGGCCACATCGATCTGGTGATCCAGATCGATTCCCCGCAAAGCGCCGCTGCCGGCATCCAGCGCATCGGACGCGCGGGCCACAGCGTCGGCGACGTCAGCCGCGGCGTCATCGTCGCGCGCGAACCGGGCGCACTCGCCGAGTGCGCGCTGCTGGCCCGCGACATCGCTGCGCGCGCGATCGAGGACATCCAGATCCCCGAGGGGGATCTGGATGTCTTGGCGCAGCAGCTGGMGGCAATGGCCGCCGCGGGCCCGATTACCGCAGAGCGCGCTTACGCGCTGCTGCGTCGCAGCTACGGCTACCGCTCGCTCGGCCGGAGGCGGCTTGCGGGCATGCTGCAGGTGCTGTCCGGGTATTACCCGTTCAGCAAGCCGTTGCTTGATTGGATTCGCCATGATGGAGGGGACGCCGCTACTTCCGCTACGGATGAAGGGGTCCAGGCGCATGGCGACCAGCGTGGCGCTAATTCGACCCCCGCTGGCGTATTAGCGTCAGATTCGAGCTTGACTCATTGGGGCACACTGGCCCCGCGCAGCAATACGAAGATGGCAGCGATTCTCGGCGCTGGGACGATCCCACAGAGCTCCGCCTACACCGTCTATCATCATGAATCCCGCACCCAGCTCGGGGAATTAGACGAGGAGTTTATTCACGAGAGTCGGGTGGGCGATGTATTCATGCTCGGGACGTCGTCATGGATGATCCAATCGATTCAGAACGACAGAGTTACGGTCAAGGAAGCATCTAACGCATATAGCGAAATCCCGTTCTGGCGGGGCGAAGGTGTCGGACGCTCGTACGACCTCTCTCAGCGGCTCGGGAGTATGATCGGGGCGTTGCTGGTACGCATGCAACCGCAAGAAGCGCAACATGAAGGGGAGCCACATGAGGAGCAGGACTGGAACGAGTCGGAAGCGGCCTTATGGCTATCCGATTCTTACTCGATGGATGCACAATCGGCTGAACGGCTCGTCTCACTCGTCAGCCGTCAACGCAGCGCATGCGCCGTACCTACGGATCGACACATCGTGATCGAGCAGTACAAAGACGATGTGGAGCATGTGCATCTCATTATTCATAGCCTGTTGGGTCGACGTGTGAACCGGACTTGGCAGCTCGTTCTGCAGCGTACACTTGAGCAAGTGCTGCCTTATCGGTTCTATACTTATGTGAAGGAGAACGGGATAGAATTTGTATTCCCGGAGTGGGACACGAGCTGGGTAGATCTGATTATGGGTGTAACGGCGAATCGCGTCGAAGATCTGTTGCGTGAAGCGGTCACTGGATCTCCGCTGTTCGGGGCGACGTTCCGTCGTCTCGCAGAGACGTCACTTCTGCTGGCCCGGAGCTATGGCCGAACACCGCTCTGGGTCAAGCGGCTGCGTAGTGAAGCGCTGCTCCGCGACGCACTGCCTTACGCGGATCAGTTCCCGCTTATTCAAGAAGCGATGGACGTTTGTCTGGAGGAGATGCTTGACGTCAAGCGGCTGGTTCACACATTGCGAGCGATTGCATCCGGGGCGATTCACGTGTCGGTGCACAAGAATGCGGCACCTTCTCCGTATGCGATTCAGTTCTTGTGGGAATTCACAAACCAACAAATATATGAGTCGGATGCATTAGCCAAGGACATACGGCTTCAACTGCTGTCCATTAACAGGGAAGCGGCTGTTCGAACATTCGGTACGACCGCGTTGAAGCAGTTGGTGGAGACACTGGATCCTGATAACAGTGGGGAGTGGATGTCAAACTCGGGGCAGCAGGCAGAAGAGGCTTCAGGGCTCCATAGGCTGCTGAAGCAAAGAGGTGACTCGACGCTTGCTGAGCTGAGCAAGCTGGTGGAAGCTGATCGGGTCGTTGCTTGGTTGGAAGAACTGAGCCTGGACAAGCGTGTACGACAGATCATACTAGCGGACGAGGAGCGATGGATATGCGCGGATGAAGCGGATACGTATGCAGCCTTCCCGAATGATTCGCAATCTCTAACGTTCATCATCAGCCGCTTTGTAGACAGGCAACTGTACGTAACCGAGGAGCAGTTGTCGGCAAGGTTCGGCCTCACGGACAAATTCACAAGTTCCTTGGTTGCGCGATGGTCGGAACAAGGGATCGTGGAGCCTTCGCCGTTCGCGGACAGCGACGAACGGCTGTGGACGAGCAGCAAGGCGGCCGAGCAGATGGTTCGGCTATCCACACGCGAACTTCGCCGACAGGCAGAGCCCGTCGACCCGGCGCGGCTGTGCGAGCGCATCCTGAAGCTGCAGCTCGTGCAGCGGGATGCGGCGGACCATCAGGAGGGCGGTACCGAGGGGCTCCGGTTGGTAATTGAGAAGCTGCAGGGCGTATTCTTGCCGCTGTCCCACTGGGAAGCGATCATATTCCCCACAAGGTTGAGCGATTACCGCAAGGAAACGTTGGATCAGCTATGTGCGATGGGAGAAGTTATCTGGATCGGACGTAAGGACGAAGGAGATAAGGAAGGGAAAATTACGTTTTTCCTAACCGAGTCCAAAGCCTTGTATCGACCATTTCTGAATAGGAAGTCGCCTGAACGTCATGCAGCGCTTATAGAGCTGCTCCACAGCAAGGGCGCGTGCTTCTTGACGGCATTAAGCCGGGATGCCGGTCTTGCCCCGTCTGCGCTGCTGGAACAGCTGCTGGAGCTCGCTTGGGATGGTTACGTCTCGAACGATCAATTCGCACCAGTACGCATGCATGGACAGTCTGGCAGCGGAAAGTCGACTGCGAAGTCGAATAGTCGTGGCAAGTTTCAATCGGGTCTTGGCAGGTGGTACTTGCTGGAGTCGTTGGCGGAAGGCTCAACAGCCGAAGATGCTTCCTCCGATGCGGTGTTAACCGGTTGGATCCAACACTTGATGAACAGTTACGGCTTGTTCACCAAGGGCATGCTTTCCGAACGGTTGGACGTCTCTTCGGATCAGTTAAGCGAGCCGATTCGCCGATTGGAAACGTGGGGCCTGTTGACACGCGGTTTGTGGGTTCGTGGGATTCCTGAGCTGCAGTTCTCCACGCCACCGGACGTGGATGCGCTGAGACAACCTGTTCCGTTCAGAGCTTCGGACGATCAGCCCGTCGTATTATGCGCCGTAGATCCGGCTAACCCATACGGAATACTCGTCCCTTGGCCGGATTCGGTTAGGATCGCCTTCGCTAGAAAGCCCGGTAACTTTATCGTGATGCGACAAGGGCGTCTAACGATGTGGATCGAGAATAACGGCAGACGATTTTACGAATTGGAGCGATCTACCGGGGTTGCAGATCAACCAAGCGAATTAAGGATATTAAGCGGAATTGTGAGGGTCATCGTTCGGTTAAGCGGCATCCGCAAGCTGGTTGTTGATACATGGAACGGCGAGCCTATTATGGAATCTGCAGCATTCCAGCTGTTCGAACAGCTGGGAGCGGAGCGGGACCGCAGCTCGATCGTCGTCTGGCTCAGCTCGTTAAGCGGTGTTGGAGGATTGTTGGCCACGTCCAAGCCGAAGACCAAGTCATAACTGGTCGCGTCGTCCTGAGCACTGGTTAGTCGATAAAATCGACTAATTCTCCTTCACGGGCCTGAATGTTTCAATACATTCAGGCCGTTACTTTTTTACCGACACTAGATACAACATTTTTCAAGATCAACCAGAACCACCCGATGAAACAACCGAACGCGAAGCTTCCGCCTGGATTCACCCCATACTCACTTCCACCCCTACGAGCAAATTGGGTTCTCCTACGTCCCTGAATGCCTCTTCCGGTACGCTCTGGGGCTTTCACCCGCTCCGTTTTTGAAAAAACGAGAAAATGAAAAAGCGTCCTTGAACCCAAGCGATTCCGTAATTTCAGCAATGACGAATTCGCTATAGAGCAGCATTTCCTTCGCTTTATCCAGCCGCACCCGATCAATGAACGACTTTAGATGTTCGCCTGTCATCAAGCGGAACTGCTTGGACAAATAACTTCGCGTATACCCCATCTGCTCCGACAATTCCTGAATCTGGATCGGTTTGCCGCCCCGTGCCCGTACCCGCTCCGTAACATTCCGTACTAGTGCATGCTCATGAGGGCCCTCCGTAGATACGTCCGCCGATAACAGGATGGCAAATAACGATTGAACGAACCCTTCCACGAACCGTTTCTCATACGGCTTCATGATGGAATCCGACACCATCGTCTGCAAGAGCGCGACTAGCTTGTCATTGATCAGCGATTGGCGGATAACCGCCCCTTCCGGCATTCTCCCCGCAGTCGAATCGTATTCGAACTTCAGCGTGAACCACGAGCACCCAGGCATCTCGTACGAGAAGGCATGTTCCACTCCAGGTGGAATCAACAGCATGTCTCCAGTATGCAGCCTGTCTTGCTGGCCGTTCCACAAGTAACTGATCGGGCCATGCAAAGCGATTTCCAGCTGCCAGAACGGGTGGGTGTGTAGCGCGACCTTCCCAGTATCCTGCTTATGAGGTTTCTCCAGAATGAGTAAGTTTATCGTATCCAATGTCACAATCAGCTCCTGAATAATAGCACGCATAATGATAAGTTTTAGATGAAAAATGCTATTCGTCCCAGATCGCAGCAGTGGTACATTAAAGCTGAACACATATTGGGATGAGAGGTGCGTTGATCTTGGCGAACATACACATATTATTGCCGCATAGCACGCAAAATGCAATATTCACACCGGAAAGCCGTCAGCAGCTGGAAGCGTTGGGAACGGTCAACTGGCACGACCAGAATGCACATATGACCGAAGCGGAGGCATGCGAATTTCTGCAGGGATGTGAGATTGCCATTGGCTCATGGGGTACAGTAACCCCGACTAAGTCGATTCTGGACAGCTGTCCGACCATTCGGCTGTGGGAGCATGCCGCTGGAACTGTGAAGGGGTTTTTCACGGAGGATTTGAAAGGCCGGGAATTGATGATAGCTTCATGCGCCCCCGCGATCGGGAGAACCGTAGCAGAACTTGTGCTAGGTGAGATGATCATCGGACTTCGCCGAGTTATACCGAATGCCCAGAGTAACCGAACGGAATTCCGAGCCCTGGTTCCGGGCAGATCCTACTTGGCGGCATCGACGATTGGTGTTATCGGTGCTTCTCAAGTTGGCCGCCTCGTGCTGCAAGTGTTGCGCCCTTTCGGACCGAAGATCATGCTGTATGACCCGTTCATTACACATGAGGCTGCGGCCGAGCTAGGTGCAGTCAAGGTGGATTCAGTTCTGGAGCTGTGCCAGGCAAGTGACGCGATCACGATGCATACCCCATTGACACCGCAGACGAAGAAGATGCTGGGGGCCCAGGAGTTCCAGGCTATGAAAGACAATGCTGTGTTCATTAACGCTTCCCGAGGCGCCTGTATCGATGAGTCTGCCTTGATCGCTGAGCTGCAAAAAGGGCGTCTGTTCGCGTTTCTCGACGTATCCGACCCGGAGCCTGCGAGTATGGATAATCCGCTTCGGTCTTTGCCTAATGCCATTTATACGTCTCATGTTGCCGGGGGAGCAAGCGTTCATATTGGCAATCAGGTCGTTCAGGATGTTGAGGCATATTTGAATGGGCGGCAGCCATTGATGACCGTCACTTGGGACATGCTGGATCGATTAGCATAGGGGAGGGGTTCACACGATGAGTACTAGGAATGCGCCATACTATTCATTGTTTCCTAAGTTTTTTCAGAGCTTGTCGCTGGATGAGCTTGGAGCGGCCACCTTGGAGGCGGGCTTCGACGCTGTCGATCTAATCGTCCGCGACGGGTATTGGGTGACACCATTGAACATGGCGACAGAGGTCACGCCTTTCATCCTGGCGATGCAACGGCATAATGTCAAGGTGCAATTTGCTACAACAGGTTATTCTGCGGATGAGCTGCTACAGGATGCAACGCCATTACAAGTGATGGCAGACGCAGGGATTCGTGGGTTCCGGATGTCCTACTTCAACTACTCCGAGCGTGAAGACATATTCACCCAGCTTGATCGTGCGCGAGCTTCCATGAATCAGATGGCCGAATTATGTGCCAAACACAGATTGAAGGCTGTGTATCAAGTGCATCATGGCGACAAAATGCTCATTCCGCATTCGCTAGCGGCGCTATATGTGGTTCGGGACTTGCCACCCGAGCATGTCGGCATCATGTTGGACCCCGGCAATCAGTTCCGAGAAGGTTCAGAAAATTGGCGGCGGGCGATAGTCAGTTTGGGCCATTATTTGGCGGCAATCGGAGTAAAAGATGGGAGATACAGCAACGCGGAAGAGGAGCGGTCTTTGCCCAGCAAAGGCTGGAAGCCGGAGTTCGCTCCTTGTCAGGAAGGTGTGACGAACTGGAGTGTGATCGCAGCTGCGCTCCATGATATAAAGTTCCAAGGTGTGCTGAACTTTCAACCTTTCTACCATTCAGACAACATCGAACAACTATTACCAACGTTAAAGGAAGAAGTCGATTATGTGCGACGAGCTCTGGAGCAGCAGGGTGGGAGGAGCCTCAGTGAAACCGTATGATATAACTGTGGAAGGCGTACAGCTGTACTTGCTGCCGGTTCAGACACGGGTCCCTTTGAAATTCGGTGCTGAAACGTTGACCCAGGTCTCGTGTGCAAGAGCTTGCATCCAGACCCGTAACCGTCTTGGTGTAAGCGCAGAAGGATGGGGGGAGACCYCGCTCAGTGTGCAATGGGTGTGGCCCAGTTCATTGAGCTATGAAACACGGGAAGGAGCGCTCCAAGCGTTCTGTACAGCGATTGCCCGGGATTTGTCGGAGTGGGCGGAGTATGGGCATGCCTTTGAGCTCGGCTACCGCTATATGAAGGAAAGGCTTCCCCGTTTGGTTCAGCAGTTCAATAGGGATTCGGGACTTGCGGAACCGCTCCCCTACTTGGCCGCCTTGGTCAGCTTCTCCTTGTTCGACTTGGCGCTGCATGATGCGTATGGACAGACGAATAGTGTCTCCGTATATGCAACATATAACGCGACATACATGAACGCTGATCTAGCTGCCTATCTACAGCCCGCAGTTGGAGCTGATGTCCATTTCGAGGGCTTTTACCCGGAGCATTATTTCACCGTCCCATCTGGGAAGGAGCTCGTGGCTTGGCACTTGGTAGGGGGGAAGGACCTCTTGTTCCGCCATGAGTTAACGGGAAACGAGCCGAACGATGGGTATGCTTGCACACTAGAGGATTGGATCGAGCAGGATGGACTGACATGCTTAAAGGTCAAGCTGACTGGGAACGATGCGGAGTGGGATTATGACCGTCTTCTCCAAGTAGGACGGATTGCATTACCCCGAGGAGTCGTATGGCTCACGGCTGATTTCAACTGTCAAGTTGAGAACCCGCGATATGTAACGGATATTCTCGATCGACTCATGCTGGAGCAGCCGGATATTTATAAAAGCCTCTTGTATATCGAGCAACCCTTTCCCTATGATCTGCATGCACATCCGCTCGATGTACGCAGTGTCAGCGCGAGGAAGCCATTGTTCCTGGACGAGAGTGCCCATGATTGGGAGCTCGTGAAACTGGGGCGAGAGCTGGGCTGGACGGGAGTCGCCTTGAAGACATGCAAAACCCAGACAGGAGCATTGCTCAGTCTTTGCTGGGCCAAAGCGCATGGCATGACGCTAATGGTGCAGGATTTGACCAATCCGATGCTGGCGCAAATTCCGCATCTGCTGCTGGCTTACTACGCTGGAACGATTATGGGCGTGGAGACGAACGGGATGCAGTTTTATCCCGATGCTTCGCTGCCTGAAGCCGTTGTTCATCCGGGCTTGTATCGGAGGCAGGATGGAACGGTCAAGCTGCATACGATTGGAGGCTTCGGTTTCGGTTATCAGGTGGAGCAGATCGCGAGAGAATTGCCCGAGCCTGCTTACAGCAGCAGCCGCTCCAGCGGCTTGTGAATCAGGTGGTCAGTGAAGGTCGATTTGATTACCGACGGAGGCGAAAGAACGAGTAGGGGGTTGGGAGTCGGGCTAAGTAATAAGAGAACTCAGTTACCTTATTCGCCAGACACTGCCTATCTTTGCCGAAATAGAAGATCTGAGTTCTCCTATTTCGGCAAATCGGGATAGACGGGGCACATATAACAGAAATAAGAGAACACAGTTCTCTTATTTCCAGATGTTTGGGGTGGTAGTAGTAAATAAGAGAACTCAGTTACCTTATTGGCCCACGGTCGAACCGCAGAGGTAGGAGAGAAGGAGGCAGGAAGCGGGAAGCGGGGGCAGGAAGTAGGGCGCAGGACGCAGAGGCTGAGGCAGGAAGCGAGGGGGCAGGAACAAGGCAGGAGAGCTTACCTCGTCCCTGTGAATCAAGCAAGCTGCGCGGTGCCTCGACTCGTCCCTGCGAATCAAGCTAGCTGCGCGGCGCCTCGAGTTGACGGCGGTACGCCGCGTGGTTCGTCGGGCCGATGCCGTGCCCGAGCGGCAGGGCTGCGGCGATGGCCGCGGTGACGAAGCGCTTCGCTTCGTCAACCGCGGCAGCCATCGGCAGCCCTCGGGCTAGCCCGGCGGCAATCGCCGAGGCGGTCGTGCAGCCGGTGCCGTGCGTGTGCCGGGTGCGGATGCGCGGCGTGCGGAACAGCGCCGCTTCCGACCCGTCGAACAGCACGTCCACGGCTTCGTCGCCGTCGAGGTGCCCGCCCTTCAGCAGCACGTAGCGCGGGCCAAGCTTGTGCAGCCGTTGCGCTGCCACAATCATGCCATCGACATCCTCGATGGCATCCAGGCCGAGCAATGCGCAAGCTTCCGGCACGTTCGGTGTCACGACGGCAGCGAGCGGCAACAGCTCATCGCGCAGCGCCTGCACGGCTTCTAGCTGTAACAAGGTTGCCCCGCCCTTAGCGATCATGACCGGATCGACGACCAGACTTTGGCTGACGCCATATTCAGCGATTTTACGGGCGACGAGTCGGATCAACTCCGCGGAGAACAGCATACCTGTCTTGACTGCGTCTGTTCCGATATCGGACAGCACAGAATCAAGCTGCTGCTCGACGATTGCCGCCGGAAGCGCGAACACATGCTGAACGCCAAGCGTATTCTGTGCCGTAATCGCCGTAATGGCGCTCATACCGAACACGCCCAGCTCCTGGAACGTCTTGAGGTCGGCTTGGATACCCGCGCCGCCGCCGGAATCGGATCCGGCTATTGTCAGCGCCCTTGGGATATGAACAGTTGGATCCATATAGCGGCGTGCTCCTTATTTAATAAATTTGCCTGAATCAGATCAGGTCTTTATGTGAAGCGATTCGGAGCGAATGCCCGACCATATTGCATCAGTTTCGTCTCGCTATACGATGTTGGACTTCCGTCAGCCAGATCGCCTATCAGCATCGCTGTAGCTGGACTGAGCAGGATGCCGTTGCGGTAATGCCCGACAGCGAATAGAACAGCCTTCGATCGCGGAACTGACCCGATCAGCGGCCACCCATCCTGGGTAGCTGGCCGCAACCCGGCCCACTGGTGGAATGGAGTGTGGTCGTTAAGCGATGGAAGGAGCTTGCCGTTCCAGCTCTGCAATCGGGCAAGACCCTTGGCTGTGACCGACGTGTCGAAGCCGGCCACATCCTCGGACGCACCGCACACGAGGGTTCCATTCGTTTTACTGACCACATATCCTTGGCTGCAGAAGACCATATGGTGCACATCACCGACTAGCGACGAGTCGTAAGCACAGATTTGTCCCCTTATCGGGTACACCGGGACATTCACCCCCCAGGCTTCCTCCCACTGCTGGGACCAAGCTCCAGTACAGAGTACCATTCGATCACCTGACACATATTCGCCAGAAGCAAGTCCAACCCGTACGCTGGCTCCAAACTCCGCCTCCTCCATCGTGAGTGCACCTGCATGGTCGCGAATGCTCACCCCAATATTTCGGCATGCCTGCTCCAAGGCTTTGACAAAATGCGGCGCATATACATGCGACTCATTCGGATAGTGCAACGCTCCAATCGCGTTGCGGGATAACCCATGCTCGAGACGGAACAATTCCTCGCCAGTCACAAGTTCAGCATCTGCTCCATAGGGCTGCTGCCATAACCGGCGGGATTCCATAGCAAGACGATCTGCTTCGTGGAAGTATGCATACAAGCTGCCGGAGCGGGAGTATTCGAATTCCATCCCGGACACCTCGCGAATTTCTTGCTGCCAATTCTCATACAACCGTAAGCTATCCAGACACAGCTCGAAGAAAGCGTCCGGCTGCTCGCTGTTCTCCGAGAACGGAGCCAGCATCCCCGCAGCGGCGCCGGAAGCTTGTCCACCGCAGCTGTCCTGCTCGACGACGGTTACTTCATATCCTCGCTTGCGCAGCTCATAGGCGCACGAGAGTCCAATCACGCCGCCGCCAATAACTAGCCAATGTTCAGCCATCTTACTTCAACACCCATTCTTCGCCGCCGCTGCTAGCGGAAGCATACCGCTTCTTCGGTATGCGTCCAGCCATATAAGACAGCCGTCCGGCGTTAATGGCAAGCTTCATGGCTTCCGCCATGCGAACCGGATCCTTGGCCTTCGCGACTGGCGTATTCATGAGCACGCCGCCTGCACCAAGCTCCATCGCCTGGGCTACGTCCATGGCTGAACCGAGTCCGGCGTCGACGATGATCGGGACGCGGGCTTCTTCCACGATTAATCCGAGATTGTACGGATTCAGAATGCCAAGCCCTGTGCCGATCGGCGAGCCGCCGGGCATGACAGCTGCCGCACCCGCTTCTTCTAGCCGCTTGCACAGCACCGGATCGTCTGACGTGTAGGGCAGGACAACAAACCCTTCGCGCGCTAGGATCTCGGTAGCTCTCAGCGTTTCGATCGGGTCGGGAAGCAGCGTCTTCTCGGACGCGCTGATCTCGACCTTGATCCAATCGCTCAAGCCGGATGCCCGAGCTAATCGAGCTAGCCGGACAGCCTCCTCAGCGGTCTTCGCACCAGACGTGTTCGGCAGGAACGTATAGGTCCGTTCTTCCAGATGCTGGAGGATGGAATCGTCCTCCGGCGAATCCAGATTAATACGGCGAATGGCGAACGTGAGCACCTCTGCTCCGGACGCTGCAATGGCTTGCTTCTGTATATAAGGATTCGGGTAGCGTCCGGTTCCCAGGAAGAATCGGGAGCTGAGCGCTTTCCCTGCTATTATTAACTGATCTTGAATGGTCATCGTGAACTCAGCCTCCTCCGACAAAATGTACAAGCTCAATCTTCATGCTTTCGCTTAACTCGGTTGTAGGCCACTGTTCCCGTGGCACGATGACGCCGTCAATCTCTACGACGACGAGCTTGCGTTCCATCCCGTACTCCTGGAGCAGCCCCTCGACGGTACGGACGGATGTCGTTCTTCTTGCCCCGTTCACCCAAAGTTCCATGTCAGTTCCTCCTGTACGCGGCACTGTTGATTCGATCGAGAAATGCGGCACATGTCCCTTGCACGTCAGAGCTGCCGACAATCTCACTGATAGCACAAATACGCGTCGCCCCAGCCTCCAACACTTGATCTATATTGTGAAGCTTGATGCCGCCTATTGCCACGAAGGGGATTCGAATCTCACTCGCAACTTGCCGTACGTAATCGGTCGATACCGGGGCGACTACGTCAACTTTGCTCTTCGTCGCGAACACTGGTCCGACTCCGATATAATCGGCGCCTTCCCGCTCGGCTTCCCTTGCTTCTTCGATCGCATGCGTCGAGATGCCGATCCATTTGTCCGGCCCGACAATGCGGCGAGCTTCAGCGATTGGCAGATCATCTTGACCCAGATGAATGCCGTCGGCATCAACAGCAAGTGCGATATCAATATGGTCGTTCACGATAAATGTGACCCCATACCGCCGAGTCAACTCTCGTAAGCCGAGTGCTTTCTCTAGCACGACCCGCTTGGAATTCGATTTGTCCCGCAATTGGATAATGTCCGTTCCACCGACAATCGCTTGTTCCATCACTTCCAGCATCTCGCGTCCAGGGTGAAACATTTCCCCGGTGATGACGTATAGTTTGAATTCTTTCATCTCATCTGCTCCTCTCACATACCGATATAGCGGGCGTACAACGTTTTGGCTCGGACCGGATCATCCGTTCCTTGCACGAGCGCTCGGCCATCTCGGAACAATACGATCCGCTCGCCTTCGCTCAGAAATGCTTTTAACAAGAAAGGATTACGTTCCACGACTGCAGTACCGGACAGCTTACGCTCCCATTCGTCCAGATCGAACGAGGAAGCCAATCGGAACTGTACCGTCTCACGTCCGCATAACGATGCGACCTCCTCCGCTTCATTCAGCTGGAGGGCAGGGTATTGATGCGTGCCGCAAGTCGGGCAATCCGGAAGCGGGGTGCCGAATTTCATTTCATAATGGTAGTTGTTCCATACGTCGAATGTAAGCAAGCTGTTCCTCCGTGCACTTTCAGCGCCGACAAGCAACTTAAGAGCTTCAACCGACTGATAAGAGGCCGCGATATCGACGACAGGAGAGAGCACACCGATCCGATCACAAGTCTCAGCTGTGCCTTCGCCCGGTTGGATTAAGCATCGTAAGCAGGGCGTAGTCCCTGGGACGAAGATGGCACTCATGCCCCTAGATCCGACAGCACCGCCGTATACGAACGGGATTCGATGCTTGAAGCAGACATCATTCATAATGAAGCGGGTGTGGAAATTGTCGGTGCCGTCCAACACGAGGTCCATTCCCGCAACAAGCTGCTCTGCATTCGCTGCTGTCACGTCGGATACGATCGGTTCTAGACGAACGGAGGAGTTGATCAGAGCGAGCTTACGTTCCGCTGCTATAGCCTTGGGCAGTGATTGCCGCACATCTTCCTCGTCATACAGCATTTGCCGCTGCAAGTTACTCGCTTCCACATAATCACGATCCACGAACCGTACGTGGCCGACACCAGCACGCGCCATATGGTTGGCAAGCACGGTTCCTAGCGCTCCCATTCCTACGATAAGGACGGAGGCGGCAGCGAGCTTGTTCTGACCGTCCACCCCGATGGGGGCGAACAGCATTTGCCGGGAATAACGTTCGAATGAAGCGTTCGAGCTCATGAGTATTCCTCCAGGAAAGGTAATAAAAAAATCCGCCCTCAGTAGGGGCGGATACATGTCAATTATCATGCAGGCGCGGTTGCGCCTTGCTCCACTTCCCTACGCTGGCATCAACCAGATCAGGTTCAAAGGGTTCGAAGCATACGTGTCTTCATCTCAGCCCGCGATTATTCAGGCTCCCCCAGTGACAATGCTGACGGCTCTTCAATGCTCCGCCAAGCGATGGTCGTTTCAATTACTTCCACCTTACAACGCCGGTCCGAGTTTGTCAATGTTCGGTGAATAGAGGAAGGAGCAGTTAATTGTTGGCTTACAAGAGAAGGAAAATGGCATGGTTTATGATCAAATAATGAAGTAAAATAATAGCCATAGAGCATCTTTTTTCAGTTCAGATTAGGGGGCAGTCGTATGCGCAAACTAGTAACCTTATTCGCAGAGCAAAAGGAAACGCAACCCTATGGGTCGATCAACCAACCTAACGGCCTCATCAGTACGGTCCATAATCGTGCTGCTTGTTGGCTGGAGCCCATTGGGGCTGATGGGGAGACGCATTCTGCCTTCCAGTTCCGTCTCCCATTCGGGGTCGTGATCGGAGACAGCATTAGTGCGGGTTCTCCCCAAACTAGAAGCAGAATGCAAGTAGATGGTGCACCTGGGTTCAGTCCCGAGCATAACAATGTACCGGGTCAGTTGTCTTATGAACTGGGAACGATTACGGGGCTGCATTGGTACAATCACGGGATTGGCGGTCAGCGGACCGATGAGATCTGGGCGAGATGGCGTCGTGATGTGTTAGGGGAAACCATCGAGCTGGGAGACAGCCGTGGTGCGAAAACACTGGAAGGCAAGCCCTACGCCTTATTTATCGTTGCGGGAATTAACGATGTGTTCCAGAATCGCGATGACGCCTTCATCCAACGTTATTGGATTCATATGGCGAAGAGTGCGAAGGAGCATGGCATTCTCAGCATATTTTCCAATATGGGTGAACATAATGCCGCTACTCCAGCTTGGCGTGATCAGATTCGCAGGTTGAACACATGGATGAGTGAGCATCTACCAGCATATGGTGCTACTGTAGTAGACTTCTATGAATGGTCTAAGGATCACGAGCGTGGAATCGGTGTTAACCCTGGTTTATTCGTCGATGACGTTCATCCATCCAGAAGCGGATTCCAGTCACTCGCACACCACTTTGCCGCACAATGGACCAGTATTCCAATCTACCTTCAGGGCATTCAACTCGAAAGCGTGATAGATACGGATGCTCCGCTTGATTCATATAGTAGGCCTCGCAACATCGAAGTAGAACTAGCATCGAACTATGTTCGTTTGGAAAATATTGAGCGTGAATCTATGGAATCTATGAACCGAGCCGTTCAATTCGTACCGATTAACTCGGATGGAACAGGTAATTTGATACAAATCCACATAAAGTCTACGCACCAAAAGTGTGATTACAGCGGCTTTTCGAAGGTTCGGGCAGTGCTAGGCTCGTGGCAGAGAACCTAACATGAAAAAAAGGTGGTTGCTTAGACGAACTTTTATGCTATATAATAGATACATACAGGATAGTAACAGGATATATCTAGGTGTAATTTTATACAGGTAATATACAGATAAACGAATTGCGATTGAAAGCCATTGAAACACTGAGTAAGCTGACCGTAGTTAATTCCATCGGGAGGTGAAGTAAACCACACTGTATTTTTGGATGTAATGAAAGCGTTTGCTGAAATCGAATTTTAAAGCAAGTATCCTAGGGAGGTCGTCGCATTGAAGAGAATGAATCAAGCTATCTTATTGACTATGGCGTCTGCACTTGTATTAAGCGCTTGCAGCAGCAAGACCAATACTGCCACACCTACGCCAGCCAAGTCTAATGAGCCTACTAAATCTGCTGCACCTACTAAGGAAAAGCTCAGCCTTACCTGGATGGTAGGCGTTCCTACCAATACTTCCAGTCTTCCTAGCGGTGATAAAGATTTCATTAAGAAAGCAATTGAAGAGAAGTTCAATGTCGAGATCAAGCTGGATTTCATGTCCATTGGACCGGATTTCACCAATAAGCTGAATACGATGATTGCGTCAGGCAGCGCACCGGATATGTTCCAAGCGGAAGGTACTGCAACGACCAAGTATGTGACAGACGGCGTACTGGCGGATCTGACCAATTACGTAACACCGGCTAAAATGCCGAATTATTTCAAATGGGTAAGCGATGTAGAAATGAAGCGTTACCAAGTGGGCGGCAAGTTCATGCGCGCTCCAGTACCGTTCGAGAAAACCTCCTATGCGTCCTATTATGTGCGGAAAGACTGGATTGATGCATTGAATGCAAAGGATCCTAACTTGAAGCTGAAAGTGCCTACCAATTATGATGAAATGATCGCGGTTATGAAGGCGTTTACGTTCAACGATCCAGATGGCAACGGTAAGAATGACACGTATGGTTTTACAACAGCCGGTTCAGGTACGTCAATCACTGGTGATTTCCCGGAATGGTATAAGAATGGCTTGGTACCAGGATTCTTCATCGACAAAGACAATAATTTCATCGATAGCGGAACGAACTTGCGTACGGCCAAAGTAATTGATGATATTCGTAAAACGCTTGATCTGAAAGTTGTCGATCCGGACTGGTTTCTCAACAAAGCAGGCGATGCAGCTACCAAAGTTCAACAAGGTAAAGTAGGGATTTTCTACTCTGGTGTACGTGACATTGCATTTGACAACACGAATAACAGTACACAGAAGAAGACCCGTGAAGTGACCGGGAACCAGAAAGCCGAGTTTGCAGCATTCCACGTTGCTGGTGATTTGCCAGTCGCGTACGAACCGCTTCCAGGCGTTCCGTTCTTATTCAATGCCAAGACAGATCCTAAGAAGATCGAACGTACCATCGAAATTTTAGATTGGCTTGCAACCCCAGATGGCTACCTTCTGGCGAACGTAGGTAAAGAAGGCGTTCATTATAAGAAGGAAGGCAACAAAGTCACGCTGATTCAAGATGCAATTAAGAAAGATATCGGGGATAATGGTAACTTCACAGAGATATGGGGCAGTGTATTCAGCTACAACGTTAAAGATCCATCCCGTGCGCTTGGTATCACGATTGTAGATCCTCGTGAGACCGATCATGATCGTGCCATCCTTGAAGTGATGAAGAAGAACAAATTTTATGTACTTGGTACAAACGTATCACCACCTGTAGGTTTGGATATTGGTTCTTACCGTACTCAAATGCGCGCTAAACAAGTGAAAGTGCTGTTTGAGGAGAAAGACTCCAGCAACTGGCCGAAGTATTTAGCAGAACTGTTGGATACGTATAAGGCAAAAGCTATCTTCGATGCATACGGTGAACAAGTTACGACCGCTCTTGGTAAAAAAGTTACATTCAAAACAGACTGAGTCGAGTAAGAAAGGGGCTTG
Organism: Paenibacillus sp. P4_E11; assembly: GCF_056401635.1. NCBI lineage: Bacteria > Bacillati > Bacillota > Bacilli > Caryophanales > Paenibacillaceae > Paenibacillus > Paenibacillus sp. P4_E11. The sequence continues at coordinate 38,915 of NZ_JBFUIX010000014.1, forward strand.
CGGATTATTGATCTGCAGGCCTCTTTTTCTATCGCTTTTCCATGCCCTTCCATTGACAATTTCAATATATTGATATATTGTTGAGATCGACAACTACATATTGATATGAATGGGTGCCTAGCTAGGTAAATCTAGTGTAGGCTTAATAGGGAAATTCGGTACGTACGAGCGAGTACGAGCAATCCGATGCGGTCCCGCCACTGTAACAGAGAAGCTCGATCCAACAGCCACTTGTCGTGAGACTGGGAAGGCGGATAGAGTGATGAATCTGGAGCCAGGAGACCTGCCCTTCATAATGGCACATTGAACCTACGGGAGATAGGGAAGTGTCGGACAAGCTTGCAAGTTCGTGTTAAGCAACGCTTTCCTGTTGAGAGGCAGGTAGGTGTATCATAGCGTGAATTACAAGGCGTGTCTGACTTTCTATCACAAGTCAGATGCGCCTTTTCATATGGGCAGCTTGGAGTGGAAAGGGTGGAATTAGCGTGCTGGTCGTCTACGATTCAAGAACAGGGAATGTAGAAAGATTCGTGAAGAAACTAGGCTTCAGAGCGATAAAATTACAAGATTGCGAGAGTGCGGCGATGGACGAGCCGTACGTAATGATTACTTATACAACTGGCTTCGGGCACGCTCCGGAGCAGGTGATGTCCTTTCTATCCCGCAACCGCACCTTGTTAAGAGGTGTCTCGGCAAGTGGGAACCGGAATTGGGGAGCCTCATTCGCGAAGAGCGCGGATAAGATTTCGGAGTTGTATGGGGTACCGATCGTACATAAGTTCGAACTTTCTGGAACGGCTATTGACGTAGAACAATTTCAAGAGGGGATGAGACGAGTTGCAGCATATTGAATTGAACAACCAGCTGATGCAAAGAACGGAAGACGGCTTTTACGATCTGGAGAAGGACCGCGAGGCGGCGGCTGCCTTCATGGTGGAGGTACAAGCGAAGAGCGTTCCATTCGGATCGCTGCGTGAGAAGCTGGACTACTTGATCAAGGAAAATTATTATACGAACGTATTCGATCACTATACATACGAGCAAGTGGAGAACGTATACCGCTTGACGGAGGAAGCGGGATTCCGATTCCAATCCTACATGGCGGTTTCGAAGTTTTATAAGGACTATGCCCTCAAGACGAACGACAAGGGGTTGTATCTTGAGCGTTACGAGGATCGGGTTGCCATCGTGGCGCTGTTCCTGGGGCACGGCGATGCAGAGCTTGCCGAGCGGATCGCTCTGGCGATGGTGGAGCAGCGTCTACAGCCGGCCACCCCGACGTTCTTGAACGCCGGGAAGAGCCGTCGCGGCGAGATGGTATCCTGCTTCCTGCTGGAAGCCGACGACTCACTCAACTCGATCAACTATGTGATCGGGACTTGCATGCAGCTGTCCAAGATCGGCGGCGGAGTCGCCGTCAACTTGTCCAAGCTGCGGGGGCGTGGAGAGCCGATCAAGGGCGTGGAGGGCGCAGCGAAAGGCATTATGCCGATCCTGAAGCTGCTGGAGGATTCGTTCTCCTATGCGGATCAGATGGGCCAACGCAAGGGCTCTGGAGCGGCTTATTACAACATCTTCGGCTGGGACGTTATGGAGTTCCTAGACTGCAAGAAGATTAACGCAGATGAGAAATCGCGGATCAAGACATTATCGATCGGGTTGATCGTTCCGGACAAGCTGTACCGGCTGGCGGAAGAGAACAAGCCTCTGACGGTATTCGGCTCCTACTCTGTCTTCAAGGCGTATGGCAAGCACCTCGACGATCTGGACATCGATGAAATGTACGAGGAGCTGCTGGAAAATCCACTGGTGACGAAAAAGACGGTGATGAGCGCCCGTGAGATGCTGACCAAGATCGCCTCGATCCAGCTGGAGTCCGGTTATCCATACATGATGAACAAGTCGAATGCGAACCGCGCTCATGCGCTCAAGGATCTAGGTTCGGTGAAGATGTCCAACCTGTGTACAGAAATATTCCAGCTGCAGGAAACTTCCACGATCAACGATTATGACATGCCGGACCAGATTCGCCGCGACATCAGCTGCAATCTGGCTTCCTTGAACATCGTCAATGTCATGGAGCGCAAGGCGATCCGCGAGTCGGTCCATGTTGGGATGGAAGCTCTCACGACTGTGAGCAACGTCTCTCGCATCGAGAACGCACCTGGTGTGCGCAAGGCTAATGCTGAGCTTCACTCCGTAGGGTTAGGCGCTATGAATTTGAACGGTTACTTGGCCAAGAACAGCATTGCATACGAGAGTGAGGAAGCGAAAGATTTTGCCCGCACTTTCTTCATGATGATGAACTATTATTCACTTGAGAAAAGTATGGAAATTGCCAAGCAGYGTCAGACGACTTTCGAGGGTTTTGAACGGTCCGAATATGCCTCAGGCGTGTACTTCAACAAGTATTTGGAGCAAGATTACAGTCCGAGAACGGCCAAGATTGCTGCACTATTCGACGGGATGACGATTCCTACACCAAGCGATTGGTCAGGGCTGAAGGAGCGTGTTCAGGAGAACGGCCTCTATCACGCTTACAGACTGGCGATTGCACCTACACAAAGCATATCCTACATTCAGAATGCGACTTCCAGTGTGATGCCGGTTGTGGAGTTGATTGAAACTCGCACATATGCGAACTCTACTACTTATTATCCGATGCCTTATTTGTCGCCTGGTAATGTGTTTTACTATAAATCAGCCTACAACATGGATCAGTTCAAGATCATCGACTTGATCGCAGAAATCGGCGAGCATATCGACCAGGGCATCTCCACGATTCTTCACGTGAACAGCAGCGTGTCGACCCGTGATCTGGCGAGAATGTACATCTACGCTGCCCACAAAGGCCTGAAGTCACTTTATTATACGAGGACCAAGCATTTATCTGTGGAAGAATGCACGAGCTGTGCGGTCTAGTCAGACTATGCGACAAGAAAGAGRCGGAATATCATGAAAGCAGTCAACTGGAACCGACCAGACGACGATTATACATTAGCGTTCTGGCAACAAAATGTGATGCAATTCTGGACGGATGAGGAAATTCCGTTGTCCGACGATCAGATGGCATGGATGGACTTGAGCAAGGTGGAGCAGGACGTATACAAGAAAGTGCTAGGCGGGCTAACGTTGCTGGATACCGTGCAAGGCGGGGTAGGCATGCCAAGAATCGTCGAGCACGTAGAGGGGCTGCAGCGCAAGGCTGTGCTGTCCTTCATGGGCATGATGGAGCAAATTCATGCGAAGTCGTACAGCAGCATCTTCACGACGCTTGCGGCGGCTGAGGAGATCGACGAAATATTCCGATGGGTGGAGAGCAATCCACGCTTGCAGTTGAAGGCGAGTCGCATTACTTCCGTCTATGCGGACATTAGCGGGCCCAAGTCATTGTACATGGCCATGGCCGCTTCCGTCCTGCTGGAGAGCTTCTTGTTCTACAGYGGCTTCTTCTATCCGCTATACTTGGCAGGGCAAGGAAAGATGACAAGTAGCGGGGAAATTATCGACCTTATCCTGAGGGATGAGAGCATCCACGGGCTGTATGTGGGAACATTGGCGCAGGAAGTGTTCCAGCAGTTGGACGCGGATACGCGCGAGGCGGCGAAAGAAGAACTGATGTCTCTGTTCACGGAGCTGTATCACAATGAAGTCGAATATACGAATGAGCTGTATGCACCCATTGGTCTGCAGGACGAAGTTATTGTGTACGTCAGGTATAACGCGAATAAAGCTCTTATGAACTTGGGACTAGAGTCATACTTCCCGGACGAGCCGGTCAATCCGATCGTGTTCAACGGCATCAGCACGCGGACGAAGCAGCATGACTTCTTCTCCAAGAAAGGCAACGGCTACGTCAGGACGCTTCATGTCGAGCCGTTGCGTGATGAAGATTTCACATTTGCCTGAATCAAAGGGTTGGTAGTGTGCCAGCAGCGGTTTGACGGAACTCGGAAGGCGTCACGCCTTTCAGTTCCTTGAACACGCGTGAGAACGTACGGAATGATTCGAAGCCTACCTCAGCCGCTATGTCAGACACGGTCATCTCGGTTGAAGCGAGCAGACTTGATGCTCTTCGAATACGGAGGGCATGCAGGTAGCTCAGGAAACTTTGGCCGACAAGCTCCTTGAACGAGCGACTAATATAGGGAACACTTACTTGGAACATGCTGGCTAACAACTCCAACGTAACGTTTTCCTGCATGTAATGCGTATTGACATACTGGACCAGCTTCCAGGTGTCTTTCTTTTTCTCATGGGGACGCAGCGATTGAGGTTGGGTGATCCCGTTGTGTGAGCGGATGAACAGCATCAACACTTCCACTAGCTTGGCACGAAGGTAGCTGTTCCTTCCCAGCTCACAACCTTCGAATTCCTTGCGCATATCCAGAAACATTGCACTTACGGACTGGAAGAGTGTGGAATCCAACAATTGGTGCGATTGAATGTCGTCACCGATACGTAGAAGCAGACTGCTAACCTCGAGTTCAAGCAGGGCGTCAGTTAAGATGCCGATGTCGAACATGCAGCAAACGAGCTCTATCGAGCAATCCGTGTCGTTAGAGAAATTATGAATTTGATGAGGAAGCAGCATGAACATGGTACCGGGCTGGAAATCGTACTTCACACCGTTGATTACAGTTGAGCCCTTCCCCTTCAACACGAGCCCGAATTCCGCGAACTCATGATGGTGAACCGGGTAGCTGCCTATGGAATGAATGCCAATGTAGAACGGGAACATGCCTTCCGTTATATTACGCATTTGCAAAGCTTCTTCATAGATCGGGAATATGGTCATCGGGCAACCTCCTGATTATCATACGCCAATTGTACCATATAAGCCCAGATGGGTTGAATAGATTGTAAGAAGAGGTTATCCGGTAGTTGACTTAATTCAATTTATGTATTATCTTTAAATCAAGATTATTTATTTGAAGACAAATGATCTTATAGGATCAAAAAGGAGGGCTTCAAATGACAAACATTTATCGGACCATTGAGGGGACTTTCCAAGGCGCACCCGTTCACATGGTAGGTGATGGGTTTCGAGTATCCAATTACTTTCCGTCAGGTAATAACTTGCAGCAACGATTCAGTCCCTTTATCTTGTTGGATTATAATGCACCGTATGATTTCCCACCAAGTAATGAAACTAAGGGGGTAGGTGCACATCCTCATCGGGGCTTCGAAACCGTGTCTATTGCCTACGAGGGAACTGTCGAGCACCATGACAACCATGGTAATCACGGAATTATCGGACCTGGGGACGTTCAGTGGATGACCGCTGGCTCCGGGCTGTTGCATAAGGAGTATCATGAGAAGGAGTTTTCTAAACGAGGCGGGACGTTTCATTTCATTCAACTTTGGGTGAATCTTCCACGAGCTAATAAGATGCATGCTCCCAAATATCAAGAACTGTTGAAAAAAGATATGGGTCTAGCAGAACTGCCTGACAATGGTGGAACTGTTCGTGTCATTGCTGGGGATTATAATGGCGTTCGTGGACCGGCTGATACGTTTACTCCGATCCATTTGTTCGATATAGCATTCAAAGCCAACGGCAAAGCGAACTTTGAACTTCCGGCTTCTTACAATACTGCAGCCTTGGTGCTCAGAGGGAGTGCACGAATCAACGACACCACCGTTGCGAAAGAAGGGAGTTTCGTGTTGTTCGGCAACACCCCTGGTGAAATCCTTATCGAAGGGCAAACTGATGATACACTCGTCATCATACTAAGTGGTGAGCCGATTAATGAACCGGTTTATCAACACGGGCCATTTGTGATGAATAGCCGTGAAGAGATCATGGAAGCCTTTCAAGATTTTCAATCAGGCAAAATGGGAAGTTCGGATTTCTAACGTAAAAGTCCTGACGCTGCCATACAGCGTCAGGACTTTTTTTGCCTTGGGGTAGTAGCACATGACCATCAAGCTAAGAACAACGAAAAAGGATCAGCCATTGAAAGAAGCTAACGCATAATTCAATTCCACATCCTGCCCTTCGATAACCTTCATCCTTAATGTTTGCTCGTTCATGGGAACTGTAATGTCGGGAGTCGCTCCGCCTTGTCCACGTTCATCGCTATCGCCTTGAATCGTTTTGTCTCGATTTAGGGATCTGCCATCCGGGAACCGCACGACATATCCTCCCGGCATTTTCATTTCTATAGGAGCGGAAACGACACCGAAAGAACCGTTCGTAGACGTAAAGCCGACAATCTTGACATTGGGCATTCCTTTTAAGAAYAAAGGTAAGCCTTCCCCCGAGCTAGCAGTGTTAGGATTAATAAGGACAGCGATTTTCCCTGGAAAGTAAATCCGCGAAGGATGAACGGTTCTGGTTTCGGCACGGTTGATTTCGAAACGTCCCGTATTCCGATTGTAGTAGCTGACGTATTCAAAGATCTTCTTCTCGTTCACGAAATGTCCTGCCATTTGGGCAACAAGGTCATCGTCTCCGCCCGGATTATCCCGTAGATCAATGATGATTCCCTTTACGTGTTTCTCTTGAAACTCTATTAATATATCTTCCAGCGCTTGCGCGGGATCGGATTGCGTTGTTCCGGGAAGGAAATATTTGATCTTAACGTACCCGTATTCGTTCCGAAGGATCTCACCTTCCACGGGAGGATCTTCTTTCTTCAGCTTTAACTTCGTTTTCTTCAAGGTCTCGTACTGATCGTCGTAGGCTGTTAGCATCGCAGTCATAATCGCTTGATCGTCCCGATTCCGAAATTCGACTTGGATTTCTTTGCCGACCGGAGCTCTTGCCAAGAACCGTCCTTGATTTTGAATCCGATCTCCTTCGGTTGCCGACGGGTTCTCGCTCCAGGACGTTTGGTCCAATGCTTCCTGAACGTCTTTCCCGTCCCACGAAATGATTTCGGCTCCGAGCTTGATTCCGCTTTTGTCGGCCGGGCTGCCCGCTAACAGCAAGCTAACCAACACCTTGCCGTTATCCAATCGAACCGCGCTAATCCCAACTCCGCCGCCGACTTCATTCTTAAACGCGTTATTATCGTCGTACAGCTGTTCGTTCGCGATTTTGATATGACCGTCACGGAAAGAAAAGAGGTATTCCCTCAAAGTTTTATAGTAGAGGTCCGGGTCTTGGTTGATTTCCGCTTGGAGGAATAGTGGCTCGTATTGATTTCTCTTTGCTTCCCAATCGATTTTTTTCCAGTCTCCGAAAGGATATTCGGCGGACAACCTTTCGTTCATCGCGATGAAAGCTTTGGAATAGCTCTTATCGCTTAAATCGCTCACCGGATTGTATCGAACTTCACCCGCAATGGATAATGCCAATAGCGTAGGCAGGGAACCGAGGACGCAAACGATAACCATGACGGTCCGGAATTTCGGGGACATCGGCTTAATGGCTGGTTTGAAAATTATTCCAATGGTGCTTAAGAAAAGGATGGCTGTAGAGGAGTAAATCAGCAGAGCCAGTATAGAGGCATCGCCATTGATAAGGCTTATAACCGCAATGATTACACCGATGCTCGGTGTAAAGTCAAACCACCTGTTATTTTTGAGAAGGGGCAAAGCATACCGCAGCAAGACGAACAAGTTTAACGCACATAAAATCATTTCCCAGACAGTCAACCATTTCAATGAATCGATAACATCCTGAATAAAGCTCATCGTTTATATTCCTCCGATCGGTTCAATGTGTTTCGCAATGAGCTTATGGGAGAAATATGAACGGAGCGTGAACTCATTTTTTTATAAGGACGGAATCGGACGGAGGGACACCGGGGAGCGTCACGGTGAACGTTGTGCCCAGACCGACCGTACTATTGACCTCTATGCTTCCGTGATGGAGAGCAACGATTTTTTGGGAGATGGCAAGACCGAGACCATTGCCGCTCCGGTCTTCGGCCCGCGACTTGTCCGCCTTGTAAAAGCGCTCGAAAATAGGGCTTAAATCCTCCGGCGCAATGCCGATCCCGGAATCGCTTATCGCAACGGCAATCTCATGAGGATGGGGTCGGCTGATCGCGATTAGGACTTGTCCGGCGTGGGGCGTGAACTTGATTGCATTCCCGAGCAAATTCATCCAAACTTGATTGAGTTGATCCCGGTCGGCCGTTATTCTGACGCCGGCACCCGAAGGGGACTCTATATCGACGCGAAGGCTTTTGGCCGACCACTGGGGCTCGCACGCAACGATGACTCGCCGAATTTGCTCATCGAGGTTAAACGATTCCGTCTCGAACGGATGATGATCCGATTCGAGGGAAGTTAACTTCAGCAGATTATCGCTGAGTCTGGACAACCTGTTGCTCTCGGTAACAATAATATCCAAGTATTGGACGCGATCGTCCTCCGGAATAACCAGATTGCCATCCTTCAACGCCTTCGCGAATCCGGAGATGGAAGTTAACGGCGATTGGATTTCATGAGACACGTTCGATACGAAATCCTGTCGCATACGCTCCATTTGCTTGATTTCCCGAGCCATGTCGTTAATGCTCCGCGAGAGAGTTCCCAGCTCGTCTCTGCGATTGATTTTCAACTGAACATCGAAGTCGCCTTTGGCCAGCCGCTTAGTCGCATCCGTCATCGCTTGAAGAGGCTTCACCAGGTATCTACCGGCAACGAGAATGCACAAGCTTCCGATCGCGAGCATGAGGAGCAGAATGGTGAACAACAAACGGATGATCGTGATTTCGTTCTTGGAAGAGCTCTGCACAAATAAGGCATAACGTTTTCCTTCGGATGAAAACGGAAGGCCGACGAACGTTCCTTTATCTTTTCCTTGTGAACGGTACAGTTCTCCGCGCAGCACCTTGCGAACGGATTCCGGGTTAATCTCTTCGGCCTTCTTGCCCTTGGTCGGTACATAGGAGTTCACCCCGCCATTGCCGTCGTAAAGCTGCAAGGTATAGGAAACCAATTCGGCCATATGATCCATGAAATCATCCAAATCCGGAGGATTCGTTTGTTCGTACACGCGAATCATACGATCACCGACCGCGATCATATCGTTTTTCCCCGTATCGTTTAGATCATTCTGGAATAGTGCAAGGGCGAGGAAGAGGGATGAGATCAAGCTGATGACGATAACGGCCAGAAAAGTCAGCACGACGCGAACGTATAACGTTTTCATCCCGGATTCACCGCCAGACGATAGCCGACGCTTCGTGCCGTTTCAATGCGGAAATGGCGGACGTCCCCGGCAAAGCGTTCCCGTAGCCGCTTGATATGAACGTCGACGGTCCGGTCGTCGCCTTCGTAATCCATGCCCCAAATCTGTGTGATCAACTGCTCTCTCGTAAAAATCTGCCCCGGGTGGCCGGCAAGCATGAACAGCAGTTCGAATTCTTTCAGAGGCAAAGCCAATTCCTCGTCTCCCCGAATGACCTTATACGTCTTCCGGTTCAGCACGATTTCACCCAACGGGATGACCTGGGACGAGGCAATACGGTATCGCTTCAGTAACGCTTTGACCCTCATCACAAGCTCAACAGGATCGAACGGCTTCGTCATATAATCGTCGGTCCCGAGCTGGAAGCCTTTTATCTTTTGACCTGATTCGCCCTTGGCCGTTACCATCAGGAGCGGAATGTCGGGATCGTTTTTCCGAATCTCTTGGCACAACTCCCATCCGTCCATATGCGGCATCATAATGTCGAGGATGACCAGATCGATTCCCGTACCTTTGACGATGGCATGTGCATCGATGCCGTTGTCCGCCTCGGTCAGATCGAACCCTTCATTTTTCAAGTAGAGGCGCATCAGGGTGCGAATGTGCGGATCGTCGTCCACAATAAGAATTTTGACCATATAAACAATCCTCCAATGGGAAGCTATAGCCTGAATGAGGGTATGAACAGACATTACTATGATATCAATAATTCCGTCAATTTTGTCTCTTTTCGAGATCGATTTGGCATGCAAAAAATGTTGTRGTCCCTTACTATGGTAAATAGCAATATAATGGGAGGTAGGGCTTCTATGTCATTACGGCTTGGTTGTGCAAAAATCGATATTACTCCCGAACGGTCCATTCCGTTATCAGGGTTTGCCGTACGGGGTAACAGGCCTTTCGAGAATGTACATACTCGTCTAAATGCAAGAGTGGTTGTACTGCAGCAAGGTGACGGACAAGGGCATAATGACGGTGAGCGGGCATTGATCGTCTCCGCAGACTTGTTGTGGTGGGGGACGGATCGGATGGACACGATTCGTGCAACGCTTACTTCCCGTTGGGGAATGAAGCCGGAATGCGTCATTCTGAATGCTACGCATAGTCATTCAGGGCCGCAGACGAGCTTCCGCTTCCATCGGTTACTCGGATCGGCCGATCAAGCTTATGTGGAACAATTGGAGCGGCAGTTATATGAGGCTGTACAGGAAGCGATGCTGAATATGGAGCCGGTCACGGTGGAGCGGGGTTTGGGTTCTTGTGATAATGGAATCCAGCGCCGGAAATACGTCAACGGCTCGACTATCGGTGGACCGAATCCGGATGGTCCGGTTGATCATGATGTGAATGTGATCCGGTTCAGCGGTGTCGATAGGAAAGTGAAGGCGCTGATGGTACACTACGCCTGCCATCCGGTTACGACGAGTGCGAATGAAGTATCGTCCGAGTTCACTGGACATGCGATGGAAAGGCTAGAACGCGACCTGGACGGTACGGTCTGTATGTTCCTGCAGGGATGTTGCGCGGATATTAATATATATACCGAATCCGCTGATCCTGCGATAACGGACCCTCGCGACAAAGTCGCTTATTTCGGGGAGCGGCTGGCCGATTCTGTGTTGAAAGTGCTGAAACGGCCGATGGCTGAGCTCCTGGGAACACAACTGGCGGGTGTAAGAGTAGAAGTGCCGCTGCAAGTTAGGTCGCTTGCATCGCGAGAAGAGCTGAATACACTTGCCGCAGCAGGGAAACCGCCCTATGACGAGTGGGCCATGGAAATGCTGAACCGCTTCGATGAGCGCGAAACTGCCCTTATGATGGAATTCACCCGCCTGGATATTGCAGAGGGCTTATCACTCCTAGCCATGAATGCCGAAGTCGTCGTCGAATATGGGCTTTACGTGAAAGCCTTATCTGACGATGTTCTGCCGATGGGCTATTCGAATGGTATGATCGGATATGTACCGATGGCTTATCAGCTCAAGTGCAACGGGTATGAAACAGATGAGTCGAGTTATTACTTTCATTTGCCAGCCATGCTGGAACCTGACATTGAACGACCGGTACTCGAAATGTTAAAGAGGTTGACCCTGAGTCAACCAGGAGAAGCGGAGGACGAACGATGAATATTGCTGTAATCGGCTGTGGGACGATGGGGAAGATGTATATGGAACGATTGTCCAAGATGGCGGGAGTCACATTGTCTGCGATCAGTAATCGTTCCGAGGACATACTGTTGGAGTGCGCAGCACAGTTCGGAGCAGCTGCCTATACGTCTTATGAGGAGCTGCTAGCTTCATCGGATGTGGATATAGTCTGCGTAACGCTGCCCACCCATCTACATAAGGAGGTCGTTATCCTGGCGGCCGCACATGGGAAGCACGTCATCTGTGAGAAGCCGCTAGCTCTTTCACCTGAGGATGCTATGGAGATGCAAGAAGCGTGTGAACGCGGCGGTGTCAAGCTATATGCAGCTCACGTGCTTAGGTTCTTTCCTGAGTATGCGCAGTTGCGCCAACAGGTTGCTGCAGATGCGGTCGGGAAGATCGGAGTTGCCCATGCGAAGCGGGCGAGTAAGTCGCCACCGGCTAACTCCTGGTATGTGGACAAGGTAAGAAGCGGGGGCATTATTCTGGATCTGATGATTCATGACCTGGATTTCTTACGCTGGACACTTGGCGAGGTGAAGAGTGTATTCGCATCCAACCGGACGAACGACGGCGTTGACTATGCTTCTGCCACCCTGCGCTTCGTAAGTGGCGCTATCGCCAACGTAGAGGCTTACTGGGGGTATCCGGGCTCGTTCCTGACTCAGACGGAGCTGGCCGGCACTAAGGGCGTGTTGCGATTCGACAGTACGCAAACTCGGTCCATGGTCGTGCAACGATCCGATCCGGAGCCATTCCACTTGAGAGGTGTCGGCTTTCCGAATCGATCCTCGCTCGTAGATCCATTCACGACGCAGCTGCAGCATTTCATCTCATGCTTGCGAAGCGGGAGTGAACCGATCGTAACAGCAGCTGATGGCGTGATGGCGGTCAGACTGGCTTGTGCGGCGATCGAATCCTTGCAAACGGGATTGCCTGTCCGATTCCAACACCAGGCTCAGGAGGTGTCACGATGACTACTATACGAATCGGAATGATCAGCTTTGCCCATTCCCACGGCAATAGCTACCTGCGCGAACTGATGAAGCTTGACGGAGTTCAGGTTGTGGGACTATACGACCCGGAGTATGACCGGGTCGCGCAGCACATAGAGGAGTGGGGACTCCCCTATTATGACGATCATCATAAGCTRCTGGCTGAGGAGATGGACGCCGTCGTCATCTGTTCGGAGAATGTGGAGCACGGCCGCTTCACATCAGATGCAGCAAGAGCTGGCAAGCATGTGCTGTGTGAGAAGCCGCTCGGTGTATCAATTGAGYAGATGCAGCAGATGATCGCGGTTTGCCAAGAGTATAATGTACAGCTCATGACTGCTTTCCCGTGCCGTTATTTGGCCGCCGTCATTGACGCCAAGGCTGCTATTGACGACGGGGCTATCGGTGACGTCATGGCGATCAAGGGCACGAATAGAGGGAGGATGCCCGGGCGATGGTTCATTGATCCGGCGCTGTCCGGAGGAGGCGCAGTTCTGGACCATACGGTTCACGTCATGGACCTGATGAACTGGATACTGGACACGGAGCCGGAGGAAGTGTATGCCGAAGTAGGTGAGTTGTTCCATGACAATCTGGGCATCGACGATGCCGGGATGATTCATGTGAAATTCCGCAACGGGGCACTTGGTATCCTGGACCCGAGCTGGTCACGACCATTGGGCTACGTGAGGGGTACTGACGTGACGATGGAAATCATCGGCACGAAGGGCGTCATCAGCGTAGACGGTTTCGCACAAGCGAACGAGACATTCTTCAGCGAGAGTGGGAAGACGGTGCGCAGCTTCTGGGGAGATGGGATGGATGGCCCGCTCGTTCGGGACTTTATACGTGCACTTCGCGAGAATGTGCCTGTTTCGATTACAGGAGAAGATGGCCTGAAGTCGACGGCAGTAGCCATCGCGGCTTATGAATCGGCCAGACAGGGCAAGCCTGTGAAGGTGCGCCTGTAAGAACATGGACAGACAAGAATAAAGTTCATTGAATACGGCAAGCCTTCCTTTGTAGCGGCAAGGGAAGGTTTTGCTGTTTCTGCTCATCAATTGCGGCGGTAAATCGGGATTGACAGATTCATGGCCCGGTGATATTATGCAAATAACCATTAAAACATAGTAAACTAATAGGAATTATATGATAAATGGCATCGGAGGAATGGCAAGATGGAACATACGATTACGATACCTTATGATACTGAGGAATTGAGGGCCGCGATTCATTATCCGAATCGGGAGGGTGGCTATAGTGGTATCCCGCTTGACCGATGCCCCACGATCGTATTCTGCCATGGCTTCGTAGGCAATCGGATCGGAGTAGACCGCTTGTTCGTGAATGCGGCCCGGCTGTTCAGCCGTGCGGGTTACGTCGTTGTCCGATTCGATTACGCTGGTTGCGGGGAGAGTACGGGAAATTATGGGGCCGGCGGACTTGATTCCTTGATCAATCAGACTCGTGTCGTTCTGGACTACTTGCTGGACGTCGATTACGTCGATCCCGATCGATTGACCTTAATCGGTCATAGCCTGGGTGGTGCGGTAGCACTGCTGACAGCATCGGTCGATAAGCGAATCAAATCACTGGCTCTATGGTCAGCGGTTGCCCATCCCTTCAATGATATTATTCGCATCGTTGGACAACCGACCTACGATAAATCGATTCAGGAAGGGTCAGCCGATTATTTGGGTTACAGCTTCAAGCCGAGCTTTTTCGAATCGTTGGCGACGCATCAACCCTTGGCACGTGTTCGTTATTTTTCTGGTGATGTACTGGTACTGCACGGCACCTCCGATGATACCGTTCCTCCTGATTATGGTTCCATCTATCAGAAAGTGTTCTGGATGAGAACCGACGGTCAATGCGATTTGGAGTGGATCTTCAAGGGGGATCACACGTATTCGTCTGGAGAAAGCAAAACAGAGCTTTATGGAAAAACGCTGAATTGGCTGGAAGATCGGGAAAGACAAAAACGTGAATGGCAAAACTGGGAAATATAAGCTAAGCTAAGCTGCGGGAGGATCGCGGCTTGGTTTTTTCTTTTTGATTACGGATAAAATTGGAATTTTTGAAAAAAAACCTTGCAAAATTGGATTGATGTGTTAGAAAATTGTAGTAACTTTGCTAAGGATGACTCTTGCAATGACACAGGGGGCGAGAAACTTGGAGCTTGTTTCATTGATGGCTGAACGGGAGCTGTTCAAGTCATTCGTCCAGATGTCTGCTGTGGCTGCAGCTTGGATGGATCGTTATGGAAACTGGTTGATGGTTAATAAAGCCTTGTGTGAGCTCTCTGGATACACGGAACAACAATGGATCATGACTGAATTGATCGGAACTGTGATTATGACGAGGGGTGATCGCGTCATATCCCTCATGGATTGTATTGTAGAAGAAACATCGTGCTGTGAAGTGAAGTTGTTCCATAAGAACGGCTGCTCCGACATACAGCTGCACTTGAATGAGGTCATTCTTCCTTCTGGGACATCGTCCGGTTATCTGGTTCAATTCAAGGAGAAACTACCTATTGAAACGATTGCAACCAAGCATGGGCGGGATTTAGATCAGCATTTCAAGCTGGAGCAGGCACTACACTTGAATAAGCAGCATTACAAGTCGTTATTCGACAATCATCCCGATGCGGTCTTCTCCTTGGACATGCGGGGCTGTTTCCTTACGCTCAATGAGTCTTGTGAACTCATTACCGGCTACTCTGCCAGAGAGCTGTTCCTAACGATGCTCACGAACCAGATCCACCCGGAGGACTACGTGCAAACGTTCGATCATTTCCTGCAAGCCACAAACGGAGAAGCGCAACAATTCTACACGCGTGTACTGCATAAGAACGGAAGCATGATTGAATTCCGTATGTATTTCTTGCCGATACAGGTAGATGGCATTACGATGGGCGTCTATGGGATAGCCAAAGATATTACCCAGGAGAAGCGGCTAATCGAGAACCTCCGGATTAGTCAAGAGATGTACAAGCTTATTGAAGAAAACTCGTTTGATCTTATTATGCGCTGTACACTTGATGGGGTTATGCTGTACATATCTCCATCCTGTAATAAAATGCTTGGCTACGAACAGCATGAACTTAGGGGAAAGCGATACGATCGATACATTCATCCGAATGAATTGTCCTTGCTCGAAGCGCAATTAAATAGACAATTTGAGAATCAACATGATTCGACGTTGTATTCGTACCGAGTTCTGCATAAGAACGGACACTATGTCTGGATGGAGACAATGGCAACCCTTGTACGAGATCATCCTGAGGGGGCGGGAACAGGACTGCTCTGTGTCTCCAGAGACATTTCGGAACGGAAGCAGACGGAGGAGCTTATGTTACGCTCCGAGAAGCTGCTGATGGCTGGTCAACTTGCAGCAGGCATCGCTCATGAGATTCGCAACCCGTTGACCTCGATCAAGGGCTTCCTGCAGCTATTGTCTTCCCAGATGAAGGACAAGCAGGGTTACGTGGACATTATGAATTCCGAGCTTAATCGCATCGAAGAGATTACTAGCGAACTGCTGCTACTGGCCAAGCCTCATGAGCAAGCGTTCCGTCAGCACGAGATGAACAGCTTGCTGAAGATGGTCATCTCGATTATGGAGCCGCAGGCCATTCTGAACAATGTTCAGATCGAAGGTTCGTTCGGCGAGGAAAGTCTGTACATATGTTGTGATGAGAATCAATTGAAGCAAGTGTTCGTTAATTTCATCAAGAATGCAATTGAGGCCATGCCACAAGGCGGAGAGCTAAACGTCCATGTAGCCAAGCGGCATAACGAGGCGATTGTGTCCATAATAGATCAAGGCTGTGGAATACCAGCAGAGAAGCTGGCGCACATCTGGCAGCCGTTCTATACGACGAAGGAGAAGGGCACTGGACTAGGTCTAATGGTTAGTTACAGCATTATAGAGAACCATCGGGGCTCCATACATGTAACGAGTGAGCCTGACGTGGGCACTACGTTCAGCATTCGGATTCCTCTGGTGGGGAATCAATAGAAACTTCGGGAAGACTAGAGGAAGCGGATGTATACCTCATCGAATCGCTCGGATTTAGCCTTTTTGCGCATTTGGATTTGAAGGGTTCCATCACGGAACTCAGCTTTGCTCGTATTAGATTGGACGATGGCTGGCAGGCGGACATACTGCACATTTTGTCCAGGTCCTTCGATTTTCAACTTCTGGGAGTTGGCGAAGAGCTGAAGTTTACGTAGCAGCAACTCGTCAGGGACAGGGATTTTGACGATTACGCTGCGATGCGTTTCGAATACTTCCGTTTGCAACGACTGGGGCTGCTGGCCCTGCTGGCCCTGCTGGCTCTGCTTCGCGGCAGGGTCCGGTACGGCCTGCTTCATCATTGTATGAATGAATTTATCTACCCAGGCCAAGTCCTGGGTTTTTCCTTGTTGAAAGGAAGATATTCCGTTGAATAGTTCCTCGAACTGCTTCCAATTGAACCCAAAAGGGAAATCTTTGCCGTCATCAGCCATCGTGTAATCCCTCCAATTCGTATTCCATCAAGTAGTAACGTCCGTGGTTTATACACCCATTCTATGTCAGATGCAGGTGTCGAGTGCACAACAATAGCTCCTTCGCAAATCGATTCGCACAACTGGGCGGATACACTCATACACTAACACATGGACTAAAGAGCGAAGGGTGTTCGTCATGCCGTCTATTGTTGGTAACATCAAAATACTAAGCGTAGGTCCAAGCTCAGTCGTACAGATTGGCGATGCCATTGTCATCTCTCCAGTGAGTACGTCCAAGACATACGCGGGCGCCAATTCCTTTAATACTGGAGATAATTTCGGACCGTCGATAGTTAACAACGCAGGTAACATTACTAAGACGAATGATCAGGATGTCATCGATTCCGGCAGTAAAAAGGTGGTCGAATAATGAACCTCATCGTCAATCAGAGCATCGTGATCCAACAGCTGAAGGTTGGAGGCATATCCAATTCGTCCATCTTGCAAATAGGTACTGCAGGCATTATTAAATCGCACTCGCAGTTGTATAATACCGGACAATTCACGGGGCCGGCGCCTCAAGCCGGGGCTGTCGGCACACCTCTAGTCCCGCTGCCTTCTCCAACTTAACGCACAGGGATGCATCATGATGTGTCATGCCCTTCCGTCTACCCGTCATACAATAGGGAGAAGGGACTTGACTGCAAGTAGGGTCAAGGTAGGAAGGGGTGAGCACGATGAACAGCGGCTACGACTGGAACGCCATATTCCGTCAGTTGTATACCCAATTGCTATGGCAATCGGAGAAACTGGTCAAGATGGATCGCAAGCTGGATGATATATTGTTGGAGCTGCAGGCGCTCCGCCGTCA
The DNA here is from genome assembly GCF_056401635.1 of Paenibacillus sp. P4_E11. Lineage (NCBI taxonomy): Bacteria > Bacillati > Bacillota > Bacilli > Caryophanales > Paenibacillaceae > Paenibacillus > Paenibacillus sp. P4_E11. Next base: position 56,575 of record NZ_JBFUIX010000014.1, read on the forward strand.
GAAGGCAGTTAATGTGGAGAAAATCGAATACAATTTCGATCAGCTCAAGGTGGAGAAGCTGGACGGAACTTTAAATATCGGCATAACGCCGGACAATGCCAAATCAATCGAGCAGTTCGCCATAGGAGATAATGATGTGATGGTAGGGCCGATCCCGATCAAGACCGATGCACCGGAATCGTATGCTGCTATCCAAAGCGGAGTTATGAATTACTTGAACGTCGATGTTCCGAATGAAATGAAGACGATGGAAGGGAAATACAACTTGTCGTTGGCTGGTGAATATCGTGATCATATCTTGGCGGACGTTAAGAAGCAAGTGAACGAACGGATCGCTCATTACATGCAAAAGTTTGAGTTGAAGGACGATGCGGAGGATCGGGACGATCACGTAAAAATCATATCGGATCGGGTCAAGAACGATATCCGACTTGGTGTAGAGCGGTACTTGCAAACATTTCCGAAGCAGGAGGGGGAAGAGTCATGAACATGAATGTGGTTAACAAAGAGATACGAATTGGGACCATTCAAATAAGAGGGGTGTCGATCTCGTCTGTATTTCTCGTCGGGGATACGGACATTATTACGCTCGCCTCGATCTTCGACACACCACCCGAGGCGCTCATTATTGGACCGTTAGTTCCGCTTGCTGCAGAGCGCTGATCAAGTTTAACGGAGAAAGAGGGTGTTTAGGAATGTTATGCAATCGTACAATAAACGTCCAGGACATAAATTTGGACGCGATCTCGAGTGCATCGATATTTCGGGTCGGCGATTCGGATGTGATCCGTCCGCGAAATCGAGTATTCGCCTTGCAGAGGGAAATCGCTTTTTTCCTGCCAGACGAAGGCGGGTTCTCCAACTATCCAATGTTTACCCAGCCGATTCCACAGCCATCACTATACAACCCCGTTCAGTTGTGCATACACAATGAGAATCAAGGCATTGAAGTAGGCTGGATTAATATTACGGCTGTAGCTGCTGCCTCCATCGCCCAGATGGGGAATTCCCGAGTGATTGACTCGGAGAGCCGGGTTATTAACATCAGGCAGTTGTTGCGGGGAGAAAGGCCAGTAGGACCGCCTAGGGACACTGCCGGTAGGATTGAAAGCAAATAAGAGGAACCTCTATTCGAGCGGCCGGATGGCTGAAGCTCAATGGAGGTTTTTTTAGTTGGTCATATATAATATAAAGTGTATCTTAAATCAATGTGATTAAGAGTTTGTGGATTAATTATTTAGTTTAGGCATTTTATTAAGTTTTTATTCCCTATATATTGCGTACTATAAAATTATATGGTATGTATTATATATCAAAAAATACGATCTTATAAGCAGCTGTGGGAGGATGAAATGAGATGGAATTGAACTGGGTCAAGCGATTCGAGGATGGGAATGCGAAGATGAAACATTTGCTTGGAGGGAAGGGCGCGAATTTGGCAGAAATGACGAAAGCGGGCCTGCCTGTTCCTCCAGGCTTTACGATAACGACAGAGGCATGCCGCGAATATTTCCGCCAAGGTTCCAGCTTACCAGCAGGCTTGATGGAGCAGGCGTTCCAGTCACTAACCAGTCTGGAATCCAGTCAGAACAAAGTATTCGGTGATCCCGAACGACCTCTGCTCGTTTCGGTACGCTCCGGCTCCGTTAATTCCATGCCAGGTATGATGGACACGATTCTGAATGTAGGTCTGAACGATAAGACGGTTGAGGGTTTGGCTCGCTTGACTAGAAATCCCCGGTTCGCCTACGATTGCTACCGCCGACTCGTCCAGATGTTTGGCAATGTCGTGTTCGGCATAGAGGGCATCCAGTTCGAACAGCTGCTGCATCAACTGAAGGATACGCGAGGTGTCGAGCAGGATCGCGATGTGGACGCCGAAGGATGGCAGACGCTCATTGGTCAATACAAGGCATTGATTCGTCGTCATTCCCGGATGGAGTTTCCCCAAGTGGTACAGGACCAACTCCGGTTGGCTGTTGATGCTGTATTCCGCTCATGGGATAATACACGCGCCAAAGTGTATCGGAAGGTGCATCAGATTCCAGACGCACAAGGGACGGCCGTCAACATTCAGACGATGGTGTTCGGTAATCGTGGCGAGGATTGCGGCACTGGTGTCGTCTTCACGCGCGACCCTTCTACCGGAGAGAAAGTGCTGTATGGCGAATTTCTGACGAACGCTCAAGGTGAAGATGTAGTGGCGGGATCCCGAACACCGCGCGCCATAATCGAATTAGAGTCCGTTATGCCGGAAGTGTACGCCCAGCTGTTGGCCACTGCCAACCGACTGGAAGCTCATTATAAGGATATGCAGGATATCGAGTTCACCGTAGAGGGCGGCAAATTGTACATCCTGCAAACCCGCAACGGTAAGCGCTCGGCGCAGGCTTCGATGAAGATCGGCGTCGACCTCGTCGACGAAGGGGTACTGACGCCCGCGGAAGCGGTGCGTCGCGTGGAAGCCGGCCATCTGGATCAGCTGCTCCATCCGACGATTCGTTCGGATGTCGAGCTGAACGTGCTGGCCATAGGTCTTCCGGCGTCGCCAGGCGCGGCCACCGGGCAAGCCGTCTTCGACGCCGACACCGCCGAGCGGTGGGCGTCCGCCGGCAAGCGTGTCATCCTCGTGCGCGCGGAGACGACGCCCGAGGACATTCACGGCGTGCTCGCCGCGGAGGGTGTGCTCACGAGCCGCGGCGGCATGACGAGCCACGCGGCGGTCGTAGCGCGCGGCATGGGCAAGCCGTGCGTCTGCGGCTGCGAGGTGCTGCGCATCGACACCGAGAACGGCACGCTCGCTGTCGGCGGTACAGTCGTCCGCGAGGGTGATTTTGTAACGATCGACGGAGCGACCGGACGCGTCATTCTTGGTTCTGTACCATTGAAGGAGGCGGAGATGACAGCCGAGCTGCGTCAATTGTTGACATGGGCGGACGACATCCGCACATTGCGGGTCGTGGCGAACGCCGACAATCCGGAGGATGCTCGGAAAGCCCGTGAATTCGGTGCGGAAGGAATCGGTCTCTGCCGAACTGAGCATATGTTCCTGCTGCCGGAACGTCTGCCCATCGTGCAGGCGATGATTCTCGCCGAGACGCTCGAAGGACGGATGGAAGCGTTGGATCAGCTGTTGCCAATGCAACGGGAAGACTTCGAGGGGCTGTTCCGGGCTATGGATGGTCTGCCGGTCTCGATTCGGTTGTTGGATCCGCCGCTGCACGAATTTCTGCCGAACTTGGAGGAATTGAAGAGCAAACTGGCTGACGCTACTTCCCAGCAATCCCGTCAGGAATTGGAGCGGATGATCCGCAAGGTGAAATCGCTGCACGAAGTGAATCCGATGCTCGGTCAGCGGGGATGCCGCCTCGGGATCCTATACCCGGAAATTTATGAGATGCAAGTGGAGGCTGTCTTCCTTGCGGTTCAATCTTGCTTGAAGGATGGCGTTAAGGTCATTCCAGAAATTATGATCCCGCTTGTGGGCCATGTGAACGAGCTGAGAATATTACGTGAAATGGTTGATACTACCGCTGTACGGGTACTTCAGGAAGAAGCCAAGAGCTGCAGTTACAAGGTTGGAACGATGATTGAAGTACCGCGTGCCGCCTTGACAGCCGCTCATATCGCTGAATATGCTGATTTCTTCTCCTTCGGGACGAACGATTTGACGCAGATGACATATGGATATAGCCGCGACGATGCGGAAGGCAAATTCCTGACCGCCTATGTGGACCGCCGAATATTGGAGCAAAATCCGTTCCAAGTGCTCGATCGCGACGGAGTCGGTCAGTTGATCGAATGGGCGGTAGAGAAAGGCCGTGCCGTCAAGCCGGCACTCAAAACCGGCGTGTGCGGTGAACATGGCGGTGACCGTCAGTCGATTGGCTTCTGCCACGAAGCCGGACTGGATTATATCAGTTGCTCACCGTTTCGCATCCCGCTTGCCCGAATTGCGGCCGCTCAGGCGAAGCTCGAGGCTGATGAAGTAGCTGTGACGAAGAGTGAGGGCTTGCTGCAAGCGATTGGCCAGTAATCGCGAAGTTCAAGAGAAGCCAGACGAACGAAGCCTGTATACGTTCGTCTGGCATTTCTTCGCCATTCAGGCTAACATAGAAGAAACGAAATGTTTTTTTGGTCGAAGGAGGGGATCCGCCATCGAATTATCGGTACGTCAACTGGAAATGATCCGGCTTGTAAAACAGCATGCCCCGATTACCGGGGAACAAATCGCCGAGCAGTTGAATTTGAGCCGCCCGACGATTCGTTCGGACTTGGCGCTGCTCGTTATGCTCGGTTATTTGGATGCGAAGCCGAAGGTTGGTTACTTTCTGGGCAATGCTGCTGCGTCTGAACACCATGGGGCAAGGAAATTGCTTGGCTTGAAAGTGAAAGATGTACAGTCGATTCCGGTCATAGTATTGGAGACGGCAACCGTGCATGACGCGGTCGTTGTCTTGTTCATGGAGAACGTCGGCACATTAATGGTTACGGATGCTGAAGGTTCACTGCGCGGGATGGTATCGCGCAAGGACTTGCTTAAGGTAACTCTTGGCAATCCAAGTGCCGCGACGATGCCGGTCAGTCTCGTCATGACCCGCCAACCGAATATTATTACCGTATCGCCAGAGGAAGCCGTTATTGAGGCAGCCCGAAAGATGATTCATCATCAAGTCGACAGTCTACCGGTCGTTGCTACGATTCAGGACGAGAAGGCAGCGACATCTCGGCAAGAGATAGTCGGGCGCATCACGAAGACGACTATGACCCGACTCTTAGTCGGATTCGCGGCTGATCCGGGGTCCGTCTAGGGGAATAAGCCTACGAAGTACATTTGCTCCGCAAATGGTAAAGGAGGAACTCGTGACAGAGCAGCATCATATCATTTACATTTGTTCGGATGCCGTCGGGGAAACAGCGGAAGCTGTCGTACGTGCTACGATGCGTCAATTCGATGCGCACCAGGTTAAGATCAAGCGTTTCGCCCATGTTCGCTATGAGGATGAAATTCGCACCATGATGGAAGAAGCAGCCGAGCACGGAGGATTCGTCGCCTATACGCTCGTCCAGCCGGAGCTCAGAGAGATGATCCGGGAAGAGTCGATCCGACTCAGTGTGCGCGCGGTAGATATTATGGGGCCTGTGATGCAAGCGTTTATCGACACGTTCAATGATTCGCCGAAGCGTAAGCCTGGTTTGCTGCATGAGATGGACGACGATTACTTCCGACGCGTGGAAGCGATCGAATTCGCCGTTAAGTGCGACGACGGTCGCGACACGAATGCGCTTCTGCAGGCGCAGCTCGTGCTGCTCGGCGTTTCGCGTACGTCGAAGACACCGCTTAGTATATTCCTTGCACACAAGGGGATCAAGGTAGGGAACTTCCCGCTCGTACCGGAAGTGAAGGCGCCCAAGGAGCTGTTCATGCTGCCGGAGAGGCGTATTATCGGCCTGACGATGGACGCCGAGCAACTGCTTAAGATTCGCACAGAACGTTTGAAGGCAGTTGGGCTGCCATACGGCGCGAAGTACGCCACGCTGCAGCGCATCATGGAGGAGTTGGAGTATGCCCATGACTTGATGAAGCGGCTGAATTGCCCGGTTATTAACGTGACGGATAAAGCAATTGAGGAGACCGCTGGCATCGTGATGGGGTATATGTCCTGAGAGAAATGGGTAGTTGCTATTGTTGCTCTACAGCGAAGCGGTATAGCGGGGAATCCACTCGCTATACCGCTTCGCTGTAGAGCGTTCTTATTTCTAGAAGGATGTCGGCAACCCATCCGAAATCGAACCAAATCGAGCTGACAAATATCGACTCATTGGTGCTAGAGAATCACCTCTTACGCTTGATCCCATGGTATTGTTCAAGATGAACATGAAGATTACATGCCTTTTCATAGTGGGAGAAGCATCAGGTGTAGATGATCGTATTATGCCAGCTATATTCGGAACTTTCCGGAGAGTACAATAAACAATTCATATGCGGGAACCCAACTAAATTGAGTGGGTTCTTTTTTGATTGGGGACACCTCTGATAGGTAGTGTAGTGATAAAAAGATCATAGGATTTGATCAGATGCCCTAACACACATTTATTAAGATGCCAATATTATAGAGTGTGATTAATATCATTTAAGGAGGCATTACTATTATGAGAAAACAAATATCAGCTCGAAGAAAAAACGTGAAATTAAGACAGACGCATGACCACGAATTTGAAGGCAGTACGAAATTAGCAGAACAAGGTGCGGATCGGCATAATCATCGTTTTGCAGGCGTTACAGGTCAAGTGATTCCAGTAGGCAACAGTCATATCCATGAAATAGATCTCACGCATACTGATTTCTTGAACCATTTTCATAATCTCAAAAAAATAAGGACTGGACTTGCAATTCCTGTTGGCAACGGCAAGCATGTGCACTTTGTAAGTGGGACAACTACTTTAAACGATGGTCATGTACATCGTTTCAATTTTGCTACGCTTATTCAAAAACCCCTTGTATAATTATGATAATATAATAAGGGTCATGCTGATAAAGAACGAGTGCAGGAAACCAACCTTACCAGGGGTAGGTCATTGCCTTGGCATAAATCAAAGGTCGTCGATGAGTCACATCCGACGACCTTTTCATTTTCATGTAAGCCTATCTTACTTTGCGTCTTCTGCTTGGATCTGCTCGAAAGATGCATCGAACAACTTGCTTCCGTTGAACCTCGTCAACGACTCCTCGCAACAAATAGGCCAGTTCTTGGACTTATCTCGTGATTAATGAGGCGCTCCGACGAGAGCGGGAGTATTTCCCAAATCCCGCTTTATCTACCACCTTTCTCCGCTTGAATATCATGTTCCTCTACATAATTGCGATAGCTTTTTCTGTTGTGGTAATTGCGTTCGCAACGGAAGAATGCACCGTTCTTCCTTTCCCGAGCGGGATGACCAGGGGCGTGCCGAACACGGGGTCTTGCGTGATGCGGCAGTTCATCTCGAATACATCGCGAATGAGCCGGTCATTCACGACCTCTTCAGGCTTACCAGAGGCGTACACGGTCTTGTCCTTCACCGCCACAATATGATGTGCATAGCGGCACGCCAAGTTGATGTCATGGAGAACCATGACGATCGTGCGCTGTTCCTTCTCATTCAGCTCGAACAGCAAGTCCAGCACTTCGATCTGATGTGTGAGGTCCAGGAAGGTGGTAGGTTCATCCAAAAGAATCGTCTGCGTACCCTGTGCAAGGGTCATCGCAATCCAGGCCCGCTGGCGCTGCCCACCTGATAACGAATCTACGGTACGATCGGCAAGAGCTTCCATCCCTGTCGCACGCATCGCCTCCCTGACCATCTTCTCGTCTTCCTGCGACCATTGTTTCAGCCAATTCTGGTAAGGGTAGCGGCCTTGCTTCACGAGCTGCAGGACGGTCAGACCTTCCGGAGCAACCGGACCTTGCGGTAGAATCGCCAACTGTCGGGCCACTTCCTTCGTCGACATCTCAGCGATAGCCCGGCCATCCAATAGCAGCTGTCCGTTCTTGGGCTTCAATAAGCGAGCCATGGAACGGAGCAGGGTCGATTTACCGGAGCCGTTACTCCCAATGAACACTGTAATTTGACCTTTGGGCACCCGCATATTCAGATTTTCGATAATGGCAGCGTCGCCGTAAGATAAAGTAAGCTGTTTCGTTTCAAGAGCGGTCACGGGAAGCTCCCCTTTCGGAATTAGAGAAAATGATTCAAGTCAGTAATAAGCGACTATGCATTGCGATGTTTGTATAGCAAGTAAATGAAGAATGGGGCTCCAATCAAGGAAGTGAAGATGCCGACAGGCAAATCCAGTGGAGCAAAGGCCGTACGGGCGATCAGGTCAGCAACGGTCACGATAATGCCGCCCACGAGCGCTGACACAGCCAGCATGCCGCCAAACGACGGCCCGACTAGCCGACGTGCGATATGGGGCGCGATCAATCCAACGAAGCCAACCGCCCCGCCAACCGCAACACCAGCGCCAGCAAGCGCTACACAGATTAACAGAAGAAGAAAGCGGCTTCGCTGTACCCGCGATCCGACTCCCGTCGCAGTGTCATCGCCAAGATGAAGAGCGTTGACTGAACGGCCTGCCACGAAGGCTAGCGGGAGGAACAGGAGCACCCATGGAAGCAATGTCCAGACGTTGCCCCAGTTGGAGCCGTAGACGGTCCCGGTCATCCAGATCAATGATTTGGCGGTCAAATAGATCGGGCTCAAAACGATTAGCATCGTCGTGAAAGCGGACATAGCGGCTCCGATGCCGACGCCGACCAATACGAGCCGCATCGGGGTGACGCCCCGTTTCCACGCCAGCGCATAGATAATAAAGGTGATAAGCGAAGCCCCGAACAGAGCGGCGAACGGCAGCCACTGGATGCTCACTTTCGGGAACACCAGAAGCAACAATACAGCAGCAACGGAAGCGCCTCCCGTGACACCCATGATATCGGGCGAAGCCAGCGGGTTGCGAATCATGCCTTGCAGAATCGCACCGGATGAGGCAAGAGCAACACCGACCAGGAAGCCCACAATAATCCGGGGAAGCCGGAGCTGGAGAACGATCAGCGCGTCACCCTCTTCGCCGAAGCCGAATAATACTTGTATAACCGACCAGGGATGAATACGCAAGGAGCCAAGCGCGGCGCTGCCGATCATGACGGCTGCACCGATTACAAGGAGACAGGCGATCGTCCACAGTGTTTTTCTTTCGGTAAGGAACGATATGCCCAGTTTGTTGGATCGAACGGTAATCCACTTGTTCATGATTTCGTCAGCCCCTTTCTCGCGACGTATACGAAGAAAGGCGTACCGATGATGGCGGTCATGACGCCAATCGGAATTTCCTTGGGCATAGCCACGAATCGAGCGCCAATGTCGGCCACCAGCAGAAGGATCGCGCCGAGCAAGCCGCTATAGACGACGACCCAGCGGACATCTTGTCCGATCAAGTAACGGGCGAGATGCGGGACGACTAATCCGATGAAGCCGATCGGTCCAGCAACTGCAACCGAAGCCCCAGTTAATAGAACGATCACGATTCCGGTACAGAGCTTGACGAGCGCGGTGCGTTGCCCTAGCCCTTTGGCGACATCTTCACCGAGCAGCAGCGTGTTAATAGGGCCGGCTAGAACGAAGGCAGCAATCCAGGCAATCACCATATAAGGAAGCATATCCGTCAAGAGTGAAAGCTTACGACCTGCGACAGAGCCCGCGAGCCAGAACAGCACCTCATCCATCGTCTTCTGGTTTATGACGAGAAAGGCATGCGTCATCGAGGAAGCAAGCGCGGTGACGGCTGCGCCGGCGAGCGTAACACGCAGGGGAGACATACCTTCACGTCCCGCGGATCCAAGTGCGAAGACGACTACACCACTGCACGCGGAACCGAGAAACGCGACCCAGGCGAACTCGTTCAGTGTACCTGCTGAGAAGAAGGTGACGGCGATGACGATGAACAGTCCTGCTCCTGCATTCAAGCCCATCAAGCCAGTATCAGCCAATGGATTGCGAGTCAGTGACTGGAGCAGCGTACCTGCAATGCCGAGACTTGCACCGACAGCCGCAGCGATCAGGGCACGTGGAATGCGGACATCCTTGATTACTATATGTTCATTGGAACCATTGAAGTGCAAGAATGCATCTATCGCCGTCTTCCAGCCGGTATTGATAACTCCATAGATAATACTGGCGTATATACCAAGCAGGAGGAAGAGAATGGCGACTAGGAGGCCAGTTAGTTTATGAGCTTTCGTTCGCAATAAGCCGATCATGGCAAAATCATCCTTAGAACATTGGTATAATGACTTACTTGAATAACTGCTGGACAGTATGGAGATATGTAGGTCCGACTTAAAGTTTAGGCGATGGAACCGTCCTTGTCAATGATGTTGATACTCATTCTCAATGTATAACTTGACAATGAGCAGATCATATGTGAATATAGTTTCTGACATTGATAATCATTATCATAATTAGGGAGAGGTCGAAACGATGTTTTTTAATAAAAAGAAATCCATATCTCTGATAGCAACTGCACTTGTTGCATCAATTGCCTTAACTGGTTGTGGTGGCGGAAGCGGCAGCAAGACGGAAGATAAGAACCCATCTGGCCAAGGGAATACGACGAGTACAGCCTATACGATTAAACATGCAATGGGAGAAACTCCGATTCCGGCGACACCTAAGCGCGTCGTGATCTTGACTAATGAAGGTACAGAAGCATTGCTCGCGTTAGGCGTGAAGCCTGTTGGTGCAGTCAAATCCTGGACTGGATCACCATGGTACGATCACATTAAGGCTGAAATGGACGGGGTCAAGGTCGTCGGAGAAGAAGGACAGCCGAACCTGGAAGAGATTGCGGCACTGAAGCCGGATCTGATTATAGGGAACAAGCTGCGTCATGAGAAAATTTACGAGCAGTTGACGAAGATTGCTCCCACGGTTGAATCCGAGACACTTCGCGGCGAATGGAAGAACAATTTCAATCTGTATGCACAGGCGCTGAACAAGAAGTCGGAAGGCGACAAGATTATCGCTGACTTCGACAAGCGGGTTGAGGATTTGAAGGTCAAGGCTGGCGACAAGCTGAAGCAAAAAATTTCGATCGTTCGCTTTATGCCGGATCGGGTACGTATTTACTACAAAGAAACATTCACTGGCATTATTTTCAGCCAAATCGGTATTGCTCGTCCTGACAGCCAGAATAAGCAGGAGTTCTCCGCTGACGTCACGAAGGAACGCATTCCGGAGATGGAAGGCGACTACATGTTCTATTTCACGTATGAAACCGGGGATGGCAAGGCTAGCAAGGCCGAGCAAGAATGGACGAACGATTCCTTGTGGAAAAACTTGAACGTGGTAAAAGAAGGCAAGGTAAAGAAAGTGAACGATGCGATCTGGAACACGGCTGGCGGGGTAAAAGCGGCGAACCTGTTGCTGGATGATTTGTATGCTTTCTACGGCGTGAGTAAATAAGTTGTAACCGATTCGTTCGGGATAGGGTGGCTGTACGGCGTCCCTCCTTCGTTGACGTGTTCCTCCTTTTCGTGCATGATAGGGGGAAACAGTAGATGAATGGGGGGACGTTTCGTTGTGACTGCGGAACAAATCATTCAATTGATGTCCAGTCGTGGACTGCGCATAACCGATCAACGGAAAACGTTGGCCAAGCTATTCTCGGATACGGAAGGGTATCTCACGCCAAAAGTTGTGTACGAAGCGATGGGCAAGCAGTATTCGGGTCTGAGCTTCGACACGGTGTACCGCAACTTAAGGGTGATGAACGATATGGGTATTGTAGAGCAATTCGTCTTCGAGGACGGTGTGAAATTCCGCGCTCACTGTGAGGAGCATCACCACCATCATCATTTGTTCTGCCTCAGCTGCGAGAAGACGGTACCGATCGTCTATTGCCCGATGAATCGGATTGAGGGCGTACCAGAAGATTTCCAGGTGGTGCGTCATAAGTTCGAGATATATGGATATTGTTCCACCTGCAAGGACGATTCCACCACGGTGAGTCATGCTGACTAAGGCGTTGCAGTTGCCGGTTCGCTTTTACCGTAGGTGGATATCGCCACTTAAACCGCCTACATGCCGATTTTATCCGACGTGCTCGGCCTATGCTCTGGAAGCCTTGGAGACGCATGGTCCGGTGAAGGGCTCTTACTTGGCAGTGAAGCGTATTTGCAAGTGTCATCCGTTCCATCCCGGTGGAGTGGACCATGTCCCGCCCAGAAAAGGGAGCCAAACTGAGCCATCAGATTAGCAATAGGAGCAAGTGGTTAGCTTTATATTTAGATCAACTTGGGGCTCGCTTGACACGCGATGCTCCTTTTCGGTATATTTGCACTAAATGGTTCGCCATATGGTTTCCTGTGAAGGGAAGAGTACAGAGCCGCACCTATATGCAGAGAGCCGGGGTAGCTGAGAACCGGTATAGGCCGCACTTTGGAACATGGTCCTGGAGGAATCGTCCCCGAGCGATCAGTTGAATGCCATGCATTCACCGTTAGGGTTCGACGCGACGCCGCGTTATCGGCGCAGTCTGTTGCAGACTGATGAAGCTCCGTGCTCGCAAGGGTCGGGGGAATTTGGGTGGTACCGCGTGAGTCAAACTCTCGTCCCATTGGGGAGGGAGTTTTTTTGATTTTTTTGAAATTATAAATCCCGGGGTCCCCGCAAAGGGGCTTCGCCGTGGAATAAACCTCGAAGGATGTGCTTCACTTTGTGGGGTTAGAGTCCTGGGATCCCCACAAAGGGGCTTCGCCGTGGAGTAAGCTTCGAAGGGGCGCTTCACTTTGTAGGGGTAAATTTAAGGAGGCTGACTACTGTGTCAGAGAACAAACGCCAATCGTACTACATTACCACGCCTATCTATTACCCTAGCGATAAGCTGCACATCGGCCACGCCTACACAACCGTAGCGGGAGACGCGATGGCTCGTTACAAGCGGCTGCGCGGCTATGACGTCATGTACTTGACGGGTACGGATGAGCATGGACAGAAGATTGAACGGAAAGCGGCGGAAAAGGGAGTCAGTCCCCAACAATTCGTCGATGGCATCGTCGATGGGATCAAACACTTGTGGGGCAAGCTGGACATTTCGTATGACGACTTCATTCGAACGACTGAGGAACGCCATAAGAAAGTTGTTCAGCAAATATTCGAGCGTCTGCTTAAGCAAGGTGACATCTACTTGGATACGTATGAGGGCTGGTATTGCACCCCATGCGAATCGTTCTTCCTGGAACGCCAGCTTGTAGGTGGCAACTGTCCGGATTGCGGACGGCCCGTAGAGAAGGTGCGCGAGGAAAGCTATTTCTTCAAGATGAGCAAGTATGCGGACCGCTTGTTGGCCTATTACGAGAACAATCCCTCGTTCATTCAACCGGAGTCGCGGAAGAACGAGATGGTTAACAACTTCATCAAGCCAGGTCTAGAGGATTTGGCGGTATCGCGGATGTCGTTCGACTGGGGAATCAAGGTGCCGAACAATCCGAAGCATGTCGTGTACGTGTGGATTGACGCCCTATCTAACTACATTACAGCGCTAGGTTACGACACGGATCATCCTGAGAAATTCGAGCGTTACTGGCCGGCGGATGTGCATCTGGTCGGCAAGGAGATTGTCCGGTTCCATACGATCTATTGGCCGATCATGCTGATGGCGCTCGATCTGCCGCTGCCGAAGCAAGTATTCGCGCACGGTTGGCTGCTCATGAAGGACGGCAAAATGTCCAAGTCCAAAGGTAACGTAGTCGACCCCGTTACGCTGATTGACCGTTATGGACTGGACGCGCTGCGTTATTACTTGCTGCGCGAAGTGCCATTCGGCGCAGACGGTACGTTTACTCCGGAAGGCTTCGTCGAACGTTTAAATTATGATCTGGCCAACGATCTGGGCAACCTGCTTAATCGGACGATCGTTATGATCGATAAATATTTCAATGGCGTCATTCAACCTTACATTACGGACGCAACGGCATTCGACGCAACCTTGCTGGACACGTATCGCACGACGATAGACAAGTACGAAGAGTCGATGGAGCGGATGGAGTTCTCGCTGGCTCTTGCCGCTGTATGGACACTGATCGGCCGCACGAACAAGTACATCGACGAGACGCAGCCGTGGTCGCTCGTCAAGGACGAAGCGACGCGCCCGGCGCTCGGCTCCGTGCTGTACCACCTCGCCGAATCGCTGCGCATCTCGGCGGTGCTGCTCCAGCCGTTCCTGACGCGCACGCCCGGCAACATCTTCGCCCAGTTGGGGCTCGATGCGGCGGACAGCCGGCTGACCGGCTGGGAAAGCGTCCGTGCCTTCGGGCAGTTGCCCGCAGGCACGACCGTGCACAAGGGCGAGGCGATGTTCCCTCGGCTCGACGTGGCCGTCGAGACGGCGTTCATCGCCGAGTCCATGGGCGGCGGCGCAGCGGCGCCCGAGCCGCCCGCAGCGGCAGCGTCTGCCGCTGGCGCAAGCGCAACTGCGGCGGGTGCGCCGCCGAAGGCGCCGGCTGCGCCAAGCGGCGCCGACACGTTGCAGGAAATCGCGATCGACGATTTCCTGCAGGTGGAGCTGCGCGTCGCGCAGGTGCTCGCCGCCGAGGCGATCCCGAACGCCGACAAGCTGCTCAAGCTCCAGCTGGATCTTGGCAGCGAGCGGCGGCAGGTCGTCTCCGGCATTGCTAAGCACTACTCGCCGGAGCAGCTCGTCGGACGCAAAGTTATATGCGTCGTTAACTTGAAGCCGGTCAAGCTGCGCGGTGAGCTGTCGCAGGGCATGATTCTCGCTGCTTCGGAGGGCGATAAGCTGACGCTCGCTACCGTGGCGGAAGACATCGCTGTCGGCGCACGCGTAAAATAGGCTCACGGTCATAATGAACACGCCGCTTTCATATAACTAAGCCCATTGGGATGGTTGTATGGAGCGGCGTGTTCTCATTTTTTAACGATTCAGAATGATTAACGTTCTCCAACCAAACAATAACGGTTGACAAACGTTCAGAGATGAACGTATAATCCGAAGTGTAAATAGAAACGTTTACGATTTACATATAGATGCACTAGGTAGATCTTTTCATTCTGAGAACGCATGCCAGGCATCAAGTCCAGAGAGGGGAACCGAATTCAATGTTCAAATCTAGCAAGCTCTCATCCATCCTAATAGGTTTATCACTCATCACCATTCTAATCTTATCCGGCTGCAGCAAGCAGTCTAACGTGAACATCGTAGAAGGCAAAGTGAACGTGGTGACTACTTTTTACCCATTATATGATTTCACCAAAGCGATCGGCGGCGAGCACGTCAATGTGATCAATCTCGTACCGGCCGGCGTTGAGCCGCATGAATGGTCACCCAAGAGTAAGGATCTAATCAACATGACCAAGGCGGAAATGTTCGTCTATAATGGGGCCGGGTTCGAAGGCTGGGTCGGTACATTCCTGGACAGCAAGAAGAAGGACTCCAAGCAAGTCGTTATTGAAGCAAGCCAAGGGATCGCGCTGCTGAACGCGACTGAGAAGGAGGAGGATCACGATCACGATCATGGCAAGGAGGCCGGTGTTGATCCTCACGTATGGGTAAGTCCGAAGTCAGCCAAGCAGATGGCCGAATCGATCAAGAATGGACTCGTTCAAGCCGATGCCGCGCACAAGGCGGATTACGAAGCCAATTACAGCAAGCTCGCACAGCAGCTAACCGCACTGGATGCCAAGTTCTCGGAATCGCTGTCCAAGGTGACCAAGAAAGAGATCGTCGTCTCCCACCAATCATTCGGTTACTTGGCCCGTGATTATGGACTTACGCAAATGCCGATCATGGGTCTATCCCCGGATGCCGAGCCGACTGCTCAGGTTATGAAAGAAATCAACAAATTTGTGAAGGACCATCAAGTCAAAACCATTTTCTTCGAAGAGCTCGTGTCGGACAGATTGGCGAAAACACTGGCGAAAGACGCCAAAATCGAGACCGATATGTTGAACCCGTTAGAGGGACTTACTGAAGCTCAGCTCAGTGCTGGTGAAAATTATATTTCCGTGATGGAGAAAAATTTGCAAAAATTATTGAAAGCATTACAATAAGCCATATGCCACACCATTCAGGAGTAAGCCAAGATGAACGACATGCCACGTCAAACCGGCCTTAAGGTCGCGGGTCAACCGCACTGTCATGATAGCATCATCTCCATAGAAGATGTCACGTTCCGGTACAACAACCGCAATGTCATCGACCACTTGAACTTCACGGTATTGCAGCGAGACTTTGTCGGCCTCATCGGCTCCAACGGGGCAGGCAAGACGACACTGCTGCGCATGATCGTATCCCTAATTCAACCGGATCAAGGTACGATCCGGTTGTTCGGGCAGCCGCTGTCACAGTTCAAGGATTGGGAGCGCATCGGCTATGTGCCGCAAAAAAATTCGTTCAATCCCTTATTCCCGGCCACGGTTAGGGAAGTGGTACTGTCGGGGGTTTACGGCAAGAAGAAGCTATTCCGCCGAGTGAACAAGCAGGACTTGCAAAAGTGTGAGGATGCCATGCATGCTCTCAGTATCGAAGACCTCGCCGATCGACGCATCGGTCAGTTGTCCGGTGGGCAGCAGCAGCGGGTATTCCTGGCTCGAGCCCTGATTAACAACCCGGACCTGCTCATTCTTGACGAGCCAACGGTGGGGATCGATTCGGAGACGCAAGACAATTTCTTCCATATGATCCGACATATGCACCAGCACCATAACATCACGTTTCTAATGGTTTCCCACGATATTGACATGATGTATTCCTATCTGGGGCATGAACCGGCGATTACAAGCGGGAAGCTGAAATTTTTTGTGAAACATTCACATGAGCTGGAAGATTGCACAGAGACGAATGTGGCCCATTCCTTGCGGGATTTACGCCACAAATCCGGGCCTGTGCCAGTCATGCAGTAACAAGTGTGCCTACTGGGCATAGGAATTAGCGGAGGAGAAGCGGTTGGACATTTTTTACGAGTATTTTTTTCAACGGGCGCTTCTGGGGGGCGTCCTGATCGGGTTCATGGCTCCGCTGATGGGTATTTTCCTGGTGCTGCGCCGACTCTCGATGATTGGAGATACATTGGCACATGTCTCCATAGCAGGGGTGGCGCTTGGGTTCCTGCTCGGCGTTTATCCGCTCGGTGTAGGTCTGCTCTTCTCAGTGCTGGCCTCATTTGCCATTGAGTGGCTGAGGAAAGCCTATAAGACTTATGCGGAGCTGTCCATCGCCATTATTATGTCGGGTGGGGTGGCGCTGGCGACGTTTCTGTTCACGCTCGGCAGAGGTTTCAACATGGACGTAACCAGTTACTTGTTCGGCAGCATATATACGCTTAGCCGGACAGACCTGTGGCTCGTTGCCGGAGTAACGGTAGTCGTATCAACCGTGCTGCTTCTAACTTTCAAAGAAATGTTCCTGCTCGTCTTCGACGAAGAAGCGGCGGGTGTCAGCGGGCTGCCGGTCCGCACATTGAATTTGCTGACAACGATGCTTACCGCGCTTGTCATTGGTGTAGCGATCAAGATCGTTGGAGCTCTGCTCGTATCGGCCCTGCTGACGGTGCCAGTCGCTTGCAGCCTTGTTGTAGCGCGCAGCTTCCGTCATTCCGTATGGACCGCTGTCCTATTCTCGGAAGCCGCCGTCATCGGTGGACTTGTGGCAGCGGGAGTATGGAGCTGGGCACCTGGAGCGACGGTCGTCCTTACCTTGATCACCTTATTAATCTTATCCTTAATTGCCAAACGCACATTTCGATTCTAGAAGGGAGGCATGAGCCATGGAACACGTTAACATCTGGATTGCGCTCTGGGCGGGATTCGCTTCGTTTATTTCGCCATGCTGCTTGCCGCTCTATCCGTCTTACTTGTCATACATAACGGGCATTTCCGTGCAGAAACTGCGTGAGGATCGTTCGGTCCGCGAGGTGCGCAAATCGACGATCACGCATACGCTGTTTTTCATCCTGGGCTTTTCATTAGTCTTTTATACGCTTGGGTTTGGTGCCGGCCTGTTGGCTGACTGGTTCGACGCTTATCGCAATCTTCTTCGGCAAATCGCCGCTATCTTTATTCTCGTCATGGGGTTGTTCCTGCTGGGGATCTTTCAGCCACAATGGTTGATGAGCGAAAAGAAATTTCAATTCAAATACAAACCAGCGGGATACTTGGGCTCAATCATTATCGGGATAGGTTTTGCGGCTGGCTGGTCGCCATGTGTGGGGCCAATCTTATCTGCGATTCTGCTGCTCTCGACAACAGAACCAGGCGCATGGTTCCAGATGATTACCGCTTATACGCTAGGTTTTGCGATTCCGTTCTTCGTCCTTGCTTTCTTCATCGGCTCTACCAAATGGATCTTACGGTATTCGTCCCTGATTATGAAAATCGGTGGGGTGTTGATGATCTTGATCGCCATCCTGCTCTACTTCGATAAAATGATTCTAATTACGATTTGGCTGCAAGAGCGCACACCGGATTGGTTGAAATTCTGACGAATCCTCTACCTAAAACCGAGCGAAATCGAGACATTAGTGGTCAACTGGAGACAGTTGGCCGCTACTTGCGTTGGGCAGTTAAACAGTGTATCATACATTAGACGATCGTGTCCGGACGAATTTGGAATTAAGGGGGGAAATCATGGCAGCTACACCGAGCATGGAAGATTATTTGGAGAAAATATACAAGCTCATCGATGAGAAAGGGTACGCCAGGGTATCCGACATCGCAGAAGGACTTGAAGTACACCCCTCCTCCGTTACGAAGATGATTCAGAAGCTGGACAAAGATCATTATTTGATCTATGAGCGCTATCGGGGACTTATCTTGACCTCGAAAGGCAAGAAGATGGGGAAGCGATTGGTCGAGCGGCATCATCTGCTGGAGTCGTTTCTTAAAGTGATCGGTGTTCAGGAAGAGAATATATACAAGGATGTAGAAGGTATCGAGCACCATCTCAGCTGGGATTCCATCACCTGCATCGAAGTATTAGTCGAGTATTTCAATCGTGAGCCAGAACGGATAACTGAGCTTCTCAACATTCGTACTGAAATGGAATCGGAATAAACATTCATCCATCCGGATGGATGTTTTTTCAATTTGGGCGGGCGAAACTTGAGCTGGAAGACGGTTTTTCCGTCTTCCGGCGCCCGATTTTTTTGTCTTGCAGCACCTTCGGAGGATGAAACTTGGGCTGTAAGCCGATTTTTGAGGCTGTCGATTAACTGTGGACAAGAGGAGTGGAAAGTGAAAAAGAGGACCCCAGCGAGTTTTGGCTTGAACCTCCATACCACTTAATCCCTTATACAATCAGGGAGGTTCAAACAAGATGTTTGAGCTAAAGGGGTCCTTTTTCACTTGGAACGGCCGTTTTGCTTCTATCAACAGTTAATCGACGGCCTCTTTTTTCGTCTTGCAGCACCTTTTGAGGTCAAACGGCTGTTTTTGCCTCAATCAACAATGAATCGACAGCCTCTTTCCGCAGACAGGTAGGGTGGAAAACAACAGCGGTCGGAATCTCCGGCCTACTTCCTCCCATGTAACAAACAGAACTCATACGCCAAGAACCTCTGTAATCTACTCCAGAGGTTCCAGAGGTTTTTCATGTTGTCCACTCATACGTACAACTTGCGCCAGCATAAATACAACTATGCAACTAAGGGTGAAAAGGGTGAATCGTATGCAAATGAACGGGGTGTTTGAAGGAGGAGGGGTCAAAGCGATCGGGCTCGTTGGCGCGATCAAAGCTGCCGAAGAGAAAGGCGTTCAGTTCCACCAGGTGGCGGGTACTTCCTCTGGAGCTATGGTTGCTTCGTTGCTCGCTGCCGGTTATACGGCGGATGAGATGCGGAATATGATCATTGAGACTCCGTTCAAGCGTTTCCTAAAGAAGTCCTGGCTGATGGACATTAAGATCATTGGCCCGGCCTTGCGCCTGTTCATCAAGAAAGGGCTGTACTCGGGCAATGAGCTGGAGAAGTGGATCTATGAGAAGCTGGCTGCGAAAGGCATCCGCACGTTCTCCGACTTGCCGCGGAACAAGCTTCGAATTGTCGCTTCCGACATCACAATGGGAAGACTTCTCGTCCTTCCCGACGATATTGCTGCTTATGGGATCGATCCGAGTAGGCTGCTCGTGGCCAGAGCGATCCGAATGAGCACGAGTATTCCCTACTTCTTCGATCCGGTCGTCATTCGCAAGGCGGCGCGGGTACGAAAGAAAGGGGAGTCGTTCGCCGAACAGTTTATTTATGTCGTGGATGGGGGATTGCTAAGCAACTTCCCTCTATGGATATTCGATAACCAGAATGCTGTCATGAAGGAGAAGGATCTGGTCCCTACGCTAGGCTTTCATTTAATCGATAAGCATGATTATACCCCACACAAGATCATTGGCCCCATCTCCATGTTTCAAGCGCTCTTCGAGACGATGCTGGAAGCACACGATGAACGATATATTGAAGAGAAGAACTTGTTTCGTACGATCAAGATTCCAACGCTGGGCGTTCGGGTAACAGACTTTGATATCTCGAAGGACAAGAGCATCGCTTTGTTCGAATCGGGATACAAGGCAGGCTTGTATTATTTCGATCGTTGGTCGCATACGCATTACGTATCTCAATTCAAGCAGCACGTACGCGATACGCTGGTGTGACCCGCATGCTACCAAGGATAAACGCCTAACGGCGTCTCTTGAAGCCTTTCGTTTGCCGAGACGATGAACAATCAGCGAAGTTAATCATTCTGAATCGTGAAAAAAGCCGCCGAACGTATTGTTCGACGGCTTCTGTTAGTGATATGGATAAGGCGGATCAGAATCCTTCTCATCCTTCTTGTTCCCTTGAATGACTTTGAAAGGTATCGGTTTGCGCTTGTCTCTTGCAGACTTGGCCCGTCCGGAAGGGGATGGATTCGATCGGGCCTGCCTAGGTTGTTTGCGCCACCGATTGGGCGGGTATTTCCACAGGACGAACACCCCGCCGAAAATAATGATCGGAATGATGAATGTGCCCGGATTGCGGAGTAGACCGTCGAGAATCCCAATTGCCAGTAATGCGGCTATGGTGTAAACCGACCAATGTATTCGCYGTTTCATTATCCATTCCCCCTAAGCCTTTGTCCGTTCGTTTCGCTTAAGCATGGTTGACACTCCGTAATTCGGTATCGTTATTACTGTGACTGCGGTCGATCTCCAGCATCCGTTGGAAGGAAGCGATGGATACTTCGACTTGGCTGTTATCCGGTTCCTTGGTCGTTAGTTTTTGCAGCCACAAGCCGGGATATCCTAGATAGCGCAACACGGGTACTTCTCTTAGCGAGTTCGTGAATCGAAGCACTTCATAAGATAATCCAATAACAAGTGGAAGTAGAATAATCCGCTGTAGCAAACGTTCCCATATTGTATCGTATTGTAGGAAGGAATACACTATTACACCCACAAGTACAGTGAACACAATAAAGCTGCTCCCGCATCGGTAATGCAGGGTATTGAATTTTTGCACGTTCTCGACGGTCAGATCTTTGCCTGCTTCGTAGGCGCTGATCACTTTATGCTCCGCCCCGTGGTACTGAAACAGCCTGCGAATGACAGGAGTAAGCGAGATAAAGTAGATGTATCCCACCAGCAAGACGATCTTGATCAAGCCTTCTACCAGATTATGCCCAATTTGATTTTTAAATAACGAACCGAATACGAGATCTTCGATAGCGGCAGGTACGAGTGTGAACACGAACTTACCGAATATGAAGGAGAGTACGCCTACAACGGCGACGCCCAGAATTAAGGAAAGATTACCGAACCCCCCCTGCTTCTTCTCTGATTTGACTTCTCCCGGTTCAAGCTGTTCGTCAGCATATACTTCAGCCGAGAAATTTAAATGCTGGGCACCCTTGGCGCTCGATTCAATAATCGCTACCAACCCGCGAATTAGCGGAATTTTCTTTAAGGCTTGCACCCAACCGATCTCTTTTTTAGGTACCTCGAAAAATTCAATTTGTTGATTTTTTCTTCGAACGGCTGTGACGTGAACGGAACGTCCGGCGAACATGACCCCTTCCATAACGGCCTGTCCTCCATAAATGGCTGGCTGGCTCTGCGGTTGCGAATTCGATTGCGACAACGAGGTCACCCCCTCCTGTAGTATAGTGTTTCTTCTATTCTATCGAATTCCGGGACGAATTGCTACTTGGATTACAAACCGCTGTGCTCGCGCATAATAAGGGAAAATGAAGGAAGGACCATACAAGTATGCGTGAGAAACCATTAGAATCGGGGCAAGACCAACCGCATTTGGTGCCGTGGGGACAACCGTTGAAGGCACGTTACGCCCCCCGACAAGAGGGACAAGAAGGACAAGAGCAGAGCGAGGACCAACAATCGGGTAACTCGTCAACGAGCAGTAACCGTTCCGAGGACGAACAACAGGCATCGWCGAATTCGCAGAAGGATAGCAAAAGTCCGATCTCTTCAACCAACCCCTGGACATTCGCGCTGAACACCGGTTTTTTTGCAGGCTTGATTTGGGGAGGTCTGCGCATTACGGAGTATTATTTCAAGTTCACCCATGTACATCCGACATTTCTGATTAAACCGTGGTCGAATCCAACGTTCAATCAGACTAATCTCGGTTATATGACCGGCTGGGCTGCATTCATACTGTTCTCGATCATAGTTTCGCTAATCTATGCGACTGTGCTGAGGAAAGTGAGAGGCGCTTGGGTTGGCATGCTGTATGGGCTAGTCTGGTGGGTCATCTTGTACTTTGCGGTCGGACCTCGCATGGGTATGATGAAGCCAATCGGGAAGATCGAGTGGAACTCCTTAATCACGGACGGCTGCTTGTTTCTATTGTGGGGTGCGTTTATTGGCTATACGATTTCTTTCGAGTTTACGGATGAGCAACAACGAGAGCCGAGTGTTTCCTTAGGCTAAAAAATTGTTCTCACATCGGAGATCATTATGGTAAAATGTCTACGGTAGCGAGCAGTAAGCTGCTTGAAGGCAGAATACGATATGGGGATGTTGAAGCCAAATGAAACAGATTCTTGTTCTGAACGGTCCCAACTTGAACATGCTGGGTATCCGCGAACCGGGTGTATACGGAACGGTGTCACTCTCCGCAATCGAGAGCAGCCTGCACGATCTGGCTGAGTCGTTGGGTGTGAAGCTGGAGTTTTTTCAGTCCAATCATGAAGGAGCATTAATTGATCGCATTCATGAGGCATATGGCAGCAAAGTCGGCATATTATTCAATCCAGGAGCATTCACGCATTACAGTTATGCGATACGAGATGCTTTGAGCGCCGTGCAACTTCCTTGTGTAGAGGTGCATCTATCCAACATTCATAAGCGGGAATCGTTCCGTCATGTGTCCGTGACCGCACCTGTTATGGTTGGGCAAATATCCGGATTCGGGGCACACAGCTACGAGCTTGGTTTATTGGCCTTGCTCCGTCATTTAGAAGAAAAGGGTGAATCCTAATGGAACAAGCTCGTTTAACACGATTAAGACAGCTGATGGGGGAGCGTAAGCTTCAGGCGCTGCTTGTCACCAACAGTTATAACCGCCGGTACATGTCCGGCTTCACCGGTTCGTCCGGTGCGCTGATCATTACGGCTGACCAAGCCGTTCTGCTGTCTGACTTCCGATACCGCTCACAAGCGCCTCAGCAAGCGGTGAACTTTCAGTTCATCGAGCATAAGCCCAAGATGATTGAGACGGTACAGGAGTTGCTGCACGAGTGGAATATTAAGGAACTTGGCTTCGAGCAACAGGACGTAACATATGGTACATATGCTGCTTATGCCGCTTATTTGAGCGGAGTCAGCCTAATCCCGACCAACAGTCTGATTGAAGAGTTGAGGATGGTCAAGGACGATTCCGAGCTTGCCATCATGCTGGAAGCGGCTGAGCTGGCAGATCGGACGTTCGAACATATGCTTGGCTTCCTGAAGCCAGGGTTGACGGAGAACGAGGTAGCACTGGAGTTGGAAACCTTCATGCGACGTCATGGTGCGACTTCCACATCATTCGAGACGATTGTGGCATCCGGCGAACGTTCCGCCCTGCCTCATGGCAAGGCCAGCGATCGCGTGCTTCAACTCGGCGAATTCGTCAAGATGGATTTTGGTGCCTATTATAAAGGCTACTGTTCGGACATTACTCGTACGGTCGTACTGGGTAAACCGACGCCGAAACACCGGGAAATCTATGATATTGTCCTGGAAGCTCAACTACAGACATTGGAGCAGATTAAGCCTGGAATGACCGGTGCGGAAGGCGATGCCTTGGCGCGCGATGTGATCAAGCGGTACGGGTACGGAGACTTCTTCGGCCATGGTACAGGCCACGGTCTTGGCATGGAAGTTCATGAAGCTCCGCGTCTGTCTATGCAAGGAGATGTCGTCTTGAAACCTGGGATGACGGTGACGGTAGAGCCGGGTATTTACTTGCCTGATTTCGGCGGTGTACGCATCGAAGATGATATTGTCATCACCGAAACCGGGATGCGCAGATTGACACAGAGCTCAAAAGACTTTATTATCATCGATTAGATGGTTATAATTAGAAGCATATAGTCCCCCGTTGGAGGATAACTCACTTTATTGGGGTAACATTTAGGAGGAAACTTAAGTGATTTCAGTTAACGATTTTCGGACAGGCCTTACGATTGAAGTGGAACATGACATCTTCACCGTATTGGACTTCCAACACGTAAAACCAGGTAAAGGTGCAGCATTCGTACGCTCCAAGCTTAGAAACCTTCGCAACGGCAACACGGTTGAACGTACGTTCCGTGCAGGTGAAGATGTAGGACGGGCACATGTGGAGAACCGTGCTGTTCAATATTTGTATGCAAGTGCAGATGAGCACACGTTCATGGATACCGAGACTTACGACCAATTCGCCTTGAATGCAGCTCAGCTGGAATGGGAACTTAAGTTTTTGAAGGAGAACATGGTCGTCAACATTGTTAGCTACCATGGGGAAATTCTTGGCGTTAATATGCCGAACAGCGTTGAACTGAAGGTCGTTGAGACCGAACCAGGTATCAAAGGGAACACCGCTCAAGGTGCATTGAAGAACGCCAAGCTGGAAACCGGCCACAATGTGCAAGTTCCGCTGTTCATCAATGAAGGCGACACGCTGTTGATCAACACCGGCGACGGAAAGTATATTTCCCGAGCTTAAGCAATCGTAGTAACAATTGAAACCTTATTGGAGTATTCTTCTTCGAGAACCTTCGCCCTTCGCACGGGCTGGAGGTTTTTCGTTTTTTTCACTGTTAAATCCGTAGGCCCCTATGCTATAATATTATATCGATTAAGTACAAAAGCAAATGCAGGGTTGGGAGTGAGCAAGGTTGTCACTGATTGTGATGAAATTCGGAGGAAGTTCCGTAGGGGATGCGGAACGGATGAAGCGTGTAGCCAAACGGGTGGCAGAGCGCAAGCAGGAAGGACACCGCTGTGTTGTAGTCRTATCCGCAATGGGCGACACGACGGATGAATTAATTGATTTGTCCCAACAACTCGTAGTCGGGACGCCTTCTGCCCGTGAGATGGATATGCTGCTCACGACAGGAGAGCAAATCTCGATCGCCTTGTTGACGATGGCGATTCATAGTGCAGGAGAGCAAGCTGTCTCGTTCACTGGCTGGCAAGCTGGCATGCGGACAGAAGCGGTTCACGGTAAAGCGAAGATTACCGATATCCAGCCTGCTCGGGTATTGTCTGCCCTGGATGAGGGCAAGATCGTCGTCGTTGCCGGGTTCCAGGCTATGACCGACAATGGCGAGATTACAACACTAGGCCGCGGTGGTTCGGATACGACTGCTGTAGCACTGGCCGCTGCCATCAAGGCAGACATGTGCGAAATCTACACTGACGTGGACGGCATATACTCGACCGATCCGCGTGTAGTGAAAGTAGCGCGTAAGCTGAACGAAATTTCGTACGACGAAATGCTGGAGCTTGCCAATCTGGGTGCGGCCGTCCTGCATCCTAGAGCTGTGGAATATGCGAAGCATAACCAAGTTCAACTGGTAGTGCGGTCCAGCTTCAACTATAACGAAGGAACGTATGTGAAGGAGGAAGCGGTCATGGAGCAAGGAGTTGTCGTACGCGGCATCGCCTCCGATAAGAACGTATCGCGGGTAAGCATTCTGGGAGTACCAGAGAAGCCAGGACAGTTAGCGAGAGTATTCGGCGCCTTAGCGTCAGAGAAGGTCGATGTGGATATCATCGTGCAAGGTGGAGTCCGTGACGGTGAAGCTGACACTTCATTCACGCTTGCATCCTCGGAACTGGAGAAGGCGCTTGGTATTCTGCGCCGCATTCAACCAGAGGTTGGCTTCAAGGACATCCAGTCGGAAACCGGCTTGGTGAAAGTATCGATCGTAGGTGCGGGTATGGTCAGCAATCCAGGGGTAGCAGCAACTATGTTCGCGGCCATCTCCGAGTTGGGCGTAAGCATCAATACGGTCAGCACCTCAGAAATTCGCGTATCGTGTATTATTGCTAGCGAGAAGCTACCGGAGGTTGTCCGATCACTTCATACCGCTTTCGGATTAGACGCGAATGAGCAAGCTTTCGTCGGCGGTCCATCCGAACGTCGTTAATACAGAATGTAAATAGGCCGGTCGAGTGCAGGAACTGCATTTGATCGGCCTATTTTTATTTCAAATGGTAATTGCTCAAACATCAAATGTCTCTCTTCATGCATCTCTTCTCCGTTCGCCTCGTCTCATGAATGCAAGCTCCACTCGGCGCATCGCTCGCAAACACTGTACGGCTCTACTTTCTCATGTAACCTTTCCGCTTGTGGAAAGAAATCGATCGATACTTTTTAGCCAGCGTCTTAATCTTATGGGGCGACATTTGCGAGAAGCTCATATTCAAGCTTTTGTTTAACGCTTTCTTGAGAATAAGCCCTCCAGGATTACTGGAATAGAGGAAATTCCCGTAAGTTTCAAATTCGGAGAACGCGTATTGCTTCGACTTATTCATCTTTTTTTGTATCGCTGTATACCATCTTGTATGATGTTTGGATTCAATTAACCTTTTTAACTGTGCCAGCTTCGATTTCTTGTACAACATATAGTGAGTGACAAATGACATTGGTGCGGTGGCCTTTCTATTCAATAACTTACGATAGGTTCTGAAATATTCCGGTTGGCTCCATTTTCGGCAATAAAACAAGGTTTTGTTTCCTGCTCTGAAAATATGAGGGCGAATGAGCACAGTGTCGGCGTCAATAACCAAAAAATAGTCCGATTTACATAAAGTATTACCGCTCATTTTCAAAAATTGCTGGAAAAGCCAACCGGATCGCTCCCATTTCTTGGATCTGTAGTGTATATTTTTCTTCGTAATCGGGAGAACCGTATTTTCATTGATAAATCTACAGCCTTTTTGACGGCATAACTTCATTATTTTTTCTCGCTTCGGTGCAACGATGAGGATTTGGCCGATCGGATGTTTTACTTGTTTTCTAACAGCATCAATTACATGGGGAAGGGTTGCTAAATCCTTTTCAATCGCTGGAATCAGAACATCTATTTTGGTGTGGCTGATTAATTGATTCTGAATGTGAACGGGCATCTCTTCATCTCCAATTAGTAAGTATTGGGATTATGATATGTTGACACAGAGTAATTGTTTACATAGAAAATTTAAGAGATGATTGGTTACATGCCTAAGTTCACAGAGGCACTTCATTCATACAGTATAATATCCATGCAAAAATCAATGGTTTATAAATGAATAAAATAATGGAGGTAGGCTTGTGAGAAAACCCGGAATGCATATTCCCAGCAAATGGGTAAAAACGAAGGTGCTTCTTAAACACGGTACAATAAAAGGGTATATTCCAAAAACTAAAGTAATGACGAAATCCAGCTTGTTATCGATGTTGTATGAATATCAAATGGTTTACGTGAAACCAGTCAGCGGTTCGTTTGGCCAAGGTGTTATGCGGGTAGAGATAATATCCGGTAGCGGAAGTCAAGCTAAGTACCGTTATCAATCGGGGACTAAAGTAAGAACATTCCGTGATTATAGTTCGATGTACGATTCGATACGAAAAACCAAATTCCGCATTACTTATTTGGTTCAACGAGGGGTTGAGTTATTAAAGTATCAAAAGAGACGGTTCGATATAAGAGTGATGGTACAAAAGAATGCGAAAGGTCAATGGGAATCAACTGGAATTATCGGGAGACTCGCCCATCCAAAGAAAATTGTTACAAATTATCACAATGGCGGAAAACCGCTACCGGTAAGTCTTTTATTAAAGCCTCATTTAAACACCGACGGAAAAACTACGGCCTTTACCAACAAATTAAAAATGATAAGTAATCGTATATCGGTGGCCATGAACAAGAAATACCCTAAGATGAACATGATCGGAGTTGACATCGGGGTAGGCAAAGACTTTAAACCATGGATCCTTGAAGTCAACACCAATCCAGATCCTTTTATATTTAAGCAGTTGAAGGACAAATCCACTTATAGGAAAGTATATCGGTACGCTAAACGTCTTGGTAGAGTGAGATAAAGCGGGGATCCCCCTTGTTCCCATCTTTCGGTGGTGGCAAGGGTTTTTTGGTCATCCGCATCAAAAAAACCTAACCGTCTCCGGTCAGGTTTATCAAGCGAACAACCGTTATATTTTCCCAAACACGAAGGTAACGATCTTCAGCAGCAACGCCGTGATTCCTGCCGCCATTAACGGCCCCACCGGGATCCCGCGAAGGAAGATGATGCCGAAGATCGAACCGATCACGAGCCCTACGATTAATTGCGGATCGACTTTTAACAAATCAAGGCCTTTGCCATTCATATAAGTGGCGATAGCACCGCCTGTCAAGGCGATAATACCTGGCCACGATGTAAATACGCTCAAAATGTCCTTGTACGTTATCCGTTCGCTTGCAAATGGTACTAATACGCCCATCGTCAGAAACAGCAAGCCAACTTCCAGTCCTCTACGCTCGATTGTCGGCAAGAAACGCTCAAGGTGGATCAGCTTCACGACCAGGAGGATGCACGCCGCCGTCGTAATGATCGGTGACCGGCCAATGAGCCCGATAATGATCAAGGCAAGCAAGATGAGATCGCCATTCATGCGGTTGACTCCTGTCCTCTGGATTCCTTCCTAGTCTATGAGGACAAGGGGGAATTAGAACTGTCAGCGCATGAGTTCCCCATCCAGAACAGGGACAAGCGGATACAAATTCACTTGCGCGCAGAAACTTACGTCAGACTCGAGGCCCATACGGCTAAGCCTTCGACCATTGGTGCAAGTGAACATAATATGTTCAAGTTCAGGCTCGGCAGCTGCATATGTGTGCAGCATGGCAATCCCCAGATCGTTCACATCCGTGCTCGCTTCACCTATCTCTTGCAGTAACTCCCGCACAATCAATCCGGCACACAATCCGTCCTCGAGCGAGAATTCGTCCTGTGTCCCAGAGCACATGATCGCGATATCCCTTCTCAATTCTAACGCCTTGCGTGCGCAGGCCGTTGCGTTCAGCAAGCTTCCCGCCAATACATAATCCGCCCGAATGGATTTCTGGATCGCTCTTGTTCCGTTCGTAGTAGTAAGAATGATGCGGCTTCCAGCAATGTCTGGAGTCATAAATTCCAACGGGGAGTTCCCATAATGAAAACCCGCTATTTTTTTGCAAAAGCGTTCCCCCCCGAGGAGATCCCCGGGAAGTTGAAGCTGCTTCGCCTGCTGCACCGTCTCAACCGGCATAATTCCGGAGCAACCGTGCGAAAGTGCGGTCACAATGGTGCTTGTCGCACGCAATACATCGATTACTATGACGGTTTTATTCAGGAGGTCATCGCTTCTAGCCTCGTTAACACTAGAGATGACGTTCACCTGCATGGATAGTCCCTCCTCATGTGGGGTTGGCTGGTATACAGTCCCAAACCAATGTATCTGACCGTAGTCCCCTGCGCAGTGTTTCCAATGAGAAAATTTCTTGAGGTGCGATGTTGCCCAGATTGACGTCAGAACCGAGTTTCTTAAGCAGATGAACTTGTTGCGACTTTTGCGGAGCTTCCCATAAAATACGGGCCGGATCGGGGAATAATCGAACCATGCTGTGCAGCATGTCGTCCCGGCAAACGCCGTTTTCGTCGAATATGCCAACCCCTTCTCCGGACTCCCGCGCTTCGATGGTGACGAGTGATGCTCCCGACTGAATATCTTCGATTACGGTTTCAATCAATTGATCGAGCTCGATTTGCGAACCCCAATATTTTTTGCCGTATTCGGTGTACACGGTCATTCCCGACTGAATGCCTCGTTGAATCAACTCTGTCCGCTTGCTGCGCGCTAGCTCAATGGTACCGTCCGATACTTCGATTGCGGTGAAGCCAAGCTGGCGAATCAGCTTATAGCAGGCTTCTACCTCACCCTGTACGACAGCCACTTCGATGAACGTCCCACCGGGTAAAATGTCGATACCGGCTTGCCTGGCCATCTGGATCTTCATCTTCAATAGTTCGGTTGGATAGAGTGGACTCGTCCCGAAACCAAGCTTAATCATATCGATATAGGCGGCGGATGTGTGAAGCATATCCTCGAACGCATGGAGGCCGAGTCCCTTATCGATGACCATCGTTTTGCCGCATGATCGCGGCTTGGGCTGTCTGCGCCCGGAAGGATCTTGCAGAAGGGAGGGCCATTCCAACTGAGAGGTCACGTCCATATAAAACAAGTCTCCTCGCTGTAAAAAAATGATGTCTGGGAGCAATATATGCGCCTGCTGCAATCGGTGTGCCCACTAGCCTAAAAAGAGACAACCCTGCATAAAGTAGAAGGAGAACGAGGTTGTTGTGAAATGCGGGTTAGTTTAAAAGACAAAGAATGACGAATACGTGCAGCTACGCCCTGTGATGGCCTCCGGCTCGGTTGCAGCCCCGTTTCTTTGAATCGATAAGGTAGGGTTGTTGAAACGGGGCTGCAAAGGTCGCTCTCCGGCTCATCACAGGGCTGCACTGCAATTTCGTCGAACATAGGCCTTTTAAACCAACCCTAAAAAAATCGCAACAAAGCGAAGGGAGGAAGTAAGGAAGATGATAAACAAGATCGTTTTTAGTATGGCGATGCTCAGGGTCATGTCGGGGAGCATTGAGCTGATCGCTGCGATTATTATGCTTAGGCTGAATCAGGTGGACAAGGCGCTTCTCGTAAATTCGGGGTTGGCGGTCGTCGGGCCTCTCATCTTCATCTCAACGACAACGATCGGATTGATAGGTTTGGCGGACAAACTCTCGTATGCGAAGTTACTATGGGTTGCTGTGGGCGTGGCCTGTATTTTTATTGGTATTTTGAAAAAATAAAAGAATAAAGATGTGCATGTCCGGCATACATATGTTGTAAATGCGGACAAACTTGGAGGCCCTTCTGATGAATCCGATTCTACCATTTCTGCCACCGTCGCTTCGAAGAATCATAGAGAACGTGCCGGACGAGCCTATGAGCCGGACAGAGGAACTTCGTATCCGTGAAGGAAGGCCTCTGGAACTATCAGGTGCAGGCGGTTCGAAGTTCGTGACAGCCCGTAGTGAACTGACTGCCGATGCCCGAAGCGGATATATCCCGAACCGGGACGAATGCCTGCAGCTTCTGGATCTACTCACGAATCACTCGGTGTATACGTTCGAGGAGGAGCTGAAGCGGGGGTACATCACGGTTAACGGCGGACATCGCGTAGGACTTGCAGGACGGACTGTTCTGGAGCAAGGCCAAGTGAAGATGATCCGGGATATTGCCGGATTCAACATCCGGATTGCCCGCGAACGACGGGGGGTTGCGCTGCCTCTCCTGCCTGTCCTGTGGGACGAGACGACTGGCAGGCCGCATCACACGTTGTTCCTGTCGCCGCCTCAACAAGGAAAGACGACGATGATCCGCGATCTGGCCCGTCTGCTGAGCTGGGGTGATTCCCTTCCGCCACCGGCTGTACAAGCCGGACTGAAAGTAGGCATCGTGGACGAGCGGTCCGAGATTGCCGCCTGCGTCAAGGGGGTGCCGACGTTCGATGTGGGTCCCCGCACCGACGTTCTGGATCGTTGTCCGAAGGCCGAGGGCATGATGATGCTGATCCGCTCGATGTCGCCGGACGTGATCATCGTCGATGAGATCGGCCGGCAGCAGGACGCTGACGCTATCGAGGAGGCGCTGCATGCCGGCATCATCGTCATGGCGACGGCGCACGGCTTGCACGCCGACGACGCGGCCCGGCGGCCGGCGCTGCGCGAGCTGCTCGCCGCGGGGCTGTTCGCGCGCATCGTCGCGCTGCGGCGCAGCCCGGGCGCCGCCGGCGGCGTGYTCGCCGACGTTAGCGACGCGGCGGGCCGCCCGCTGG
>NZ_JBFUIX010000015.1:0-85779 GCF_056401635.1 Paenibacillus sp. P4_E11
CCCTTCGACATAGTGCACATCATGATAAGAATAAGGGTAACTTCGGCTTTTTTCTCCCCTATTTCGACCAGCTCTTCAAGACGACAAACAAAGAAAGAAGGTGGCGTTCATCCTGAGTCTGGTCAGTTTTTGCATAGGGTACTATTTACTAGCAGCCATCGTAATCAGCGTCGGGTATCACCGAGCACTAAGTCATAGAGCCCTTGTCCTGTCCGGCTGGCTTGAGAAATCGATGATCACTATAGGGCTGGCAGCTGGAACTCCTGTTCAATGGGCAGGGAACCATCGCTATCATCATCAGCATACAGATGAGGTGAATGATCCTCACTCCCCGGTGCAGGACGGTTTCTGGTATGCTCATTGCGGCTGGTATCTGGGGACGCGTAATCCGATTCTATGTGCACTATATGCAGCAGCAGGACCGCTTCGCACGCTTTTCGATGCTTTCTGGAGACCGAGAACGAACCAGCAATTCAATGAATTAGCCACGGATGTGATGCAGGACAAATACTATGCTTGGCTAAGTAGGCCCACTCCTTATGCAGTAATCATCCTTTTTCATATGGGCTTTCTCATCTTCGGAATGTATGGGATATGGGGAATCAGCGGTCTGATCGGTCTTTATATCACATACTTGGCCATTTATACCGTTGGTGATTTTACGGATAGTATCGCTCACCTTTACGGGAGACGCCCCTATCAAGTGAGCCATATGGCGAGAAACAATTGGATTGTTGGGATATTCGGTGCGGGTGAGTGGCACGCCAATCATCACACCTTCCCGTCCAGCGCTAAGATGGGCCTGATGAAGGGCCAATATGATTTATCGTGGCAGTTCATCCAAATTTGCAAACGTCTCGGACTAGCCAAACATATCAAAGTGGCACAGATGCAAGATAGGAAGAAAGTGGAATAAATATTAAACAGGCCCCGTCTAGGAGGCCTGTTTGTTTTTGAGCTCCACCAACAGGGCATGCATCTGTTCCGTGGCCAGCCCATGCAGCACTAAGCGGAAACCGGCACGAAGCGTGGTAAGCGGAACCATAGGATGTTTGTTATTAATGAGCGCGAGTCTGTCATTGTTGCCGATAATTTTGGAAGCAAGAATGCCGATCGTCTCATCTAGTTGCAACGAATTCGTCGCCCTCCAGAAGTCATTATCGGTCAGGAACAACTGGTAGACCGGTGTGAAGCATTCAATGGCAGTAGTCAGATCAAGAAAGTTGGTCCACCGATTCGGCATCGGCTCGATAGGGAGCGTGTCGGAAGTAATGCCGCTGAAGTTCAGTCTGACTTGTTTGGTAACCTCAATGTTCTTCTCTCGAATTTCCCGGTTCAAGTTGATCACAAAGTTATATAAGTTCAAATCGTGCACTAGAAACAAATCATCCTTCACCGGCTTGAGATTGGTTGGCTTGAGCGGATTCATATCCACTTGAACGCCAGATACATTATCCCGAATGAACTGCAGTACTTCTGAACCGAGATAGAAATGGCGAAGAATCATGTAGTTCGCATCGGGACTTACAAACGTCCTCATCCCCCAATATAATATGCGGTGCAGCACTTTGGAGGAGGTAAATGCTTTGGGAAAAATGATTTTGTAGATCTGAAACAGGATAATGAGAAGCCTAGCTAATGGCCTTAGGATCGGGAGCAGGAATTGTCTGGATTTGCTGGAGCAATCCTTCAAATAAGCCGCCTTCGCCTCCTCATTGAATGGAATGCTTTGGTCCAAATATATAGCTAGAAATGGATTCGGGTCACGTTTGTCATGAGGCATATTCTTGAAATAGTCGGCTTGGCTCATGTATTCCCCAACTCCTCTAATTGGAGTAAATACAATCGTGCGGTCGTCTTCGCCGTCTTAACCATCCTGGCAGCTATCCCCATCGTTAACATCGGATGCTGCACCACAGCTTCAAGCCGTTCGAAGTGCTTCTCATCGGAATCGCTGTGATAGAGCAGGAAGGAGACATGCTCATCTTGAAGGTTTAATTGGTCACGGATCATCTCCCCCCAATACCTTGCCATTCTACAGCCAAGACCTTCTATGATCCACATAGCCCCTATCAAATCTACCGGGTTCTCCCGGCTCGCACGCTGGAATAAATAGGCGGATAAAGCTTCACTGCCTATATTTTTCTCACCGGCTTGTATCTCGGTCAGCGCCCCACCAACAGCCAAATAATTCCTCTCCAAAATCTGAAAGTCACGATGCTCATCACGCGCATGGGCAATGAACAAAGATCGCAAATCAATATGTTCGATCGAGATGTAAGAAGCGGCACGAGCAATCCATTGCGAACCGTCAATGACCTGCTGTCGAATGTTCTCCATGAGAAGCTTATAATCTTCCAGCGTAAATTTATTGTGATACAGCTTATGAATAATAGGAACCTGAGCTAACTTCTGCTCAAAGTCAATCCATATCTGGACCAGTTGACGAACCAAATAAGATTGGACTTCTTGGAATTCATCGAATTGGACATGCGGTGCTTCAGGTTGTCGCTCTGTGAAACCTGCTGCTATCTTGCTGTCGGTACCTACAACGGTAAGCAACATGTATGAAGTTTGGAATCTCCCGCTTTCCGGAACCATACATAAGATTTGTTCACCAGGAGCAAGCTGCCCCTCATTAAGCAACTCTTCCAACATAATATAGATGGACGCAGCCCCTGTATTCCCTTTTGTATATAAATTGGTGAACCATTTCTCCTCCGGAATCATCAACCCGCCCAGCTGTAACAGTCGAAAAATTTCCTCACGGAAAAAATGGGAAGAATAATGGCACACCATCCAGTCAATCGCAGCCGGGTTTACTTTGCCCTCTTCCACAAGTTCGAAGAAGCGCTGGACACCCACTTTGGGCATCTCGTTCACTAGTCGTATGTCTTGCTTGAGATTCATCGCTCCATCGTCAGCTGCATCCTGAATAGTGGCATAATCCATCCAAGACTTGTAGGACTCTGTGTCTTTATTAATGCCGGCATACATGCACACGTCATATAAGGGAGCGTAAGATTGGTTATCGATCCATTCAATACGGAAGGATAAGCCAGTTCGGCTTGGTTGGTCCTGCAATACCGCGGCACCCGCTCCATCTGACAACATGAATCGTAGAAAATCGGTGTCGAATGGAATGGCCCGCTCTGCATATTTGCCCTGATCTTCAAACCGGGTATGCTTGAACACACGACTTGGAAATTCACTTGCACATGAAATGGCTGCTTTGTTCTCCCCAGACTGGATATGAAGGAATGCATTCTTCATCGCCTGCATCCCACTACCGCAAACGCCTTGGTGTGTCGCAATCTCCATAACAGGTAAGCCCGTTTCAGCATGTACCATACTTGCAAAGCCGGGAACGAGCAAATCTCCCTGCGTCGTACCAACGGCAAGAAATTCAATGTCTTCATTTCGTATGTCACGGTTGCGATCCAGAGCATCGCGAATAGAAAGGTTGGCCATCTCTGCATTGGAGTATAAGCTCTGTTGCTCTTTATTAATGGCATAATGCCGATAACGAATTTGGTTCTGCTCCAAGATCCGTCTCATGGATTTCGAGTTTTTCCCGCCAATTCGGCCTAAGTAATCCTCAATCTCATCGTTCCCGATTGGCGATCCTGGAAGAAATTTGCCTATACTCGTGATATAAACCGAATTCATAGTGCCTCCTTCTGACAAATAGCCAAATATTAGTATAACTTCATAATCGGCTATTTGAGGAGGAATGACTAGTACTAAGTTTTTGTAGTACTTTTATACATTAGTCTCTTACTTATATATTTCCTTAATGATATCTTCGATGTTCGGTTCCTTTAACTGAAGGTCTACTACGGTGTATTGGCGGGTCAACAGTGGGTTTCTACGTCTGAAATGGCATCAACAATTCGCCTATGTGTGTAGGAAATTTTTTTTTGCGTCAACATTCTTCTTCAGTAATATGCTATATATAATGTAAAGCACACGAATTAAGGAGCCCCCTTATATCCGTGTGCTTTTTGTTTTTCTACATGTCGAAGGCATACCCAACTCGATTTAAGCGCCAATCGTTCTTGTAATTCGACGCCGATGCCAATTCGCTTCATTCGAACAGCCTTTCTCACAGTCGTCCAGGTAGCGCTTAATAAATCAAACAAAATTTCTCCAACTGCGCTTTTGCTTACTTTAATATTGTCCTTTAATTACAAAAAACGAGCCCCGAATTGTTCCAGCTAGTTTAGACTTCTGCCTAGCAAACTTAAACTTCTCTTCTAACTCCTTTGGTACCTCCATCCCCTCAGAAAGCTTAAAACCAACGGCCCGCTTCTTAGGGTCATCCACCGTATACATGACATTGAGCGCAAGACCATCCTCATAAAAGACGTAGGTAAATTGGATATTTTCCACTTGAAAACGCGACGTTTCTAAAGGTTTGGCCGCAAACGCAATATCACGTTCTTCTTTCAAAATGCGGTTCACATAATCAAGGTTCTCCTGACTTTCGCTAGCTGGTACAACCGTAAATTCATGCTCGTATTTGTTCATAAAGTAACGGGCTTCATTAGCACGTAAACCAGCAAGCGCTTCTACTACAGGTGAAGACTCTAAACCAACCGTAGACACATTTTTAAAATCAACGATATACGACATTCCCATCCCTCGTTTTCTCTCTTTTTTCCTAACATTAAGAATCCATATTTTATCAAAAAATAAGCCAAAACACGCATATAGCCAAATTTCAAATTAGTCCTCTTATCTACCAAATATTATACCACAAATGATTCAAGAGAAAATTTTGACTGGTGAATTACGTCAAAGCCCTTCATTCGAGGAATTGAAACCATACCAAATCATTATTAAGGTATTGGTATTTTGTTCCAACGTCTTAAAATCGGTCAATCCAATGACTTAATCTCGCATGATAACCGTTCACGTTTTGGATATGAGAAATCTCCCCCTAGGCCGCCGATCATGCCGGCAGCTTCAGTCAGTTTTAACGCGAGTTTACTCTATATCAGGTTATTTCTTCGACAAGTGCCATAAAGCCAAGTCACACAACGATAAAAACAAAAAACGAACCTCAGATTTTAGCGAGGCTCGTTTTTTTGTATTGATAATCTGCGTTACAGTTAACAGTATCGTCCTAACTTTTTAGTAATAAACGGTATTTCCAATTCCGCCGGTTACCGAAATGACATCGCCGCTAATCGATGCCGACAAAGGTGAAGCCAGGAAGGTAACGACATTAGCAATTTCCTCCCCTGTAATCAAGCGACCGAGCGTATTCATTGCCGCTAACTGGCGTAAAGCATCCTCATCAGTAACCCGTTCTCTAAATGCTTCCGTACTTACAATCCCTGGATAAACCGCATTGACGGTAATTCCGTGCTTCCCTAATTCCAATGATGCGGATTTTGTTAAATGGACAACAGATGCATTACGCGGACCGGAACTAAAATAATTGCCGCCTATTCTGGCAGCCAAACCACTTATATTAATGATACGTCCCCAATTATTTTTTATCATATAAGGTGCTACAGCACGGATACTGCGAAAATAGCCCAAATACTTTTCTTCAAAATCTTTCAGAATAAGTTCATCTTTAATGCTGTAAAAATCCTCCGGCACTTGACCGCCAACACGGGCCCCGCTGTTGATTAGAATATCAATACTCCCCATCGCCTTAGCTGAATTTTCAACTAAATTTAGGATAGAGTCAGGATTCATGGTATCTGCCACAATCGGATAGATATTTCTTTTTGTTTCCTGAGCCAATTCCTCTGCAGCGATTTTTAGCGAGGATTCGTTTCTTGAACAAATCGTACAGTCTACACCTTCCAGAGCCATTTGGCGGGCAATCGCTTTACCAATACCACGGCTTCCTCCTACAATAAGTGCTTTTTTTCCAGATAACTTTAAGTCCATCGCTGCAACCTCCTGGTTTAAATTAACACGATATGCAAGAAAGTCGAAAGTGATTTTTGTGATTATTAACTCATTTCTTCATTAAATTCTACCTATAAATAATACTTAATATACTTTCGGCGGACAACAGGGCGCTCCCTGCTCCGATCAAAGCATAGGCCGTCACGATGAGACCCACCGTGCCAGGACTTCGGTCCATATCGAAGGCGATGGACGAGAGCAGTCCGATGGGGGGCGAATTCATTCGCAGCAATCGTAAACGTGGCGATGCGGTAGCCTGTTGTCATGATGCTCTCGTAGATGAACTCCCATAACTCCATGATCATAATTTGATAATACCGCCAATGTATAACCACTGTGCATATACATGGCTAGTGCCGCACTGACACCCTCGAATCCGCCATTACATCCGATAATTCTTTCTCCTTGTACTCTGATTTCCATACATCCATAACATAATCTTCTATGTTTATTCAGGTTTCCATTCGGCATTATTCCCATCGGCAAAGGATATATGTTCATGTCATTCACGTTTGACAAGAACATATATCCATAACACACAAAAACCGCCATTAGGCGGCCAGTTATCGATATATGTTCACGTCATTCGACAGATGACAAGAACATAGTTATATAAATGACAAGGATATACTTACATTCCCGCCGCACCTATCTCATAGCGGGACCTGATTAAACCCAAGCAACCTGGAGCTGTCTTAACACCCCGAGCCTCAAAGGCCGGGCTGCTTGGGCTGTTCGTTTATTGTCCTTGTTTTCTCAATAACCTGCATTCGGATAATCTTGGGTAAGCTCCTTCAACTCGTAATCCCACCAGATGCGGTTTGTAGCCTATGTACCGATTGTGCAGGCACCATTGTTTACATCAAATTAACCGTTCGCAACGGCTTGCCCGCGACCCAGTCCATACTGTGCAAGCAGCGGCTGCATCACCTTGTCCCCGTAGTTCTCTCCCATAATCGCGTAGCCTCTCCCGTCCGGATGCAGATTATCGGGCAGATGCTCCGCATACATTTCGTCGAAAATCGTATGTCCGTGGACATAATGCAGATGCTTATCGCCCAAAGAGGTCATCGCCGCCACTGCCGCTTCGATCTCCTCACGCATTTCGCACAGCGTGAATCCTACCGTATTCTGCACGGTTTCCCTAGGCGGCGACCAAATCGGCGACATAACGGCGATCGGCGTGTCCGGATGATTCTCGCGCACGATCTGGACGACCCCGATAACGGCCGCCCGAAACGTCCGTTTGCTCAAAGTGCTGCCGCCGTACACGTTAATGCCCATACAGAGCGATATGAAGTCGGCGTCCAAATCCCGGATCGTACGGGCGACCATCGGCTCCAGATGACATTGGCCGGAATAGCCGAGGCATGTCAGATCGAGCCCGAAACGACGGGCGACGATCGCCGGCCAAGTTTGCGCCGGACTGAACGCGGCGTTGCACTGCGTAATCGAGCTGCCGTATGTAATCCACTTCGGTCGGCGATCTTCCGGGATGTGCCATTTGGCGTTGTCGTCGATGCCGATCGTTCTGACGACCGTGCTTGCTTTTTGAGGAAGATATAGCTCGATCACCTTGTCCTGGGCCGGCAGCTGGTCGAATCGCACCGTCGTTTCGCCGGGCTCCAGCACTTTAGTCATCAAAGGGGCATCTCCGCTGACGAGGTCGACTTGAACTTGTACCTGTACAGAAGCCAGCTCCAGCGATACGGTCGTTGTGTCGCTTGCAAATCGCAAACGTACGCCGGCGGATAAGACGGCCGTTCCGTTAATTCCATTCGGCGGAAACAGTTCGTATTGATTGTAATTAATACGCCATGGCTTTATTCCATCCTCCATTTGTTCCAGTGAAACGGCACCTCTAAATATGGAATGACTCAGTTCGATTCTCTGCATGTGCGGAGTTCCCCTCTCTCTTTCATCGGTTTACCTTTAATGTACAAGCTGTGGAGCAGACTGGCAACCTAAATGTTTCAACGCTAAGGGCGACAATCCGGCTACAAAATGCCGATAATGTACCGCAAAGGATCGCTGGCGCTAATGATGGTAATCCGATTATTCGTATCGATTGTAGCGACCAGCTTCCCGTTTGACGTGCTAACGTTCAAATAGTCTGTACCGGGCCTGAAGCCGGACGTAGACCAGCCTCTAGCCCATTCATGCCGCAAATTCCCGTCGGACACGGAGCCTGTCGCCACGATCACGCTTTTGTACTTCGTTATATCGTCGTTTAACGTAATCGTGCCGGAGGTTTCACTCAGGACGGCTGTCAGCATTCGCTCGCCGCCCTCAGATTCCACGATTGAATCCGCCGCATCGCAGAGAATCGTTCCGAACGTCCCCGAAGCAATCGTATTGCCGCTCACCTTCACGCCGGAGCTGCCGGCCGGTATGTAAACGGCGTATTTGTAATTACTCGGAAAATCGGAGTTGATGATCGAGTTGCCCGTCGCCTCGAGCCGGGTGCAGCCGTCCGCGCGAAATCCGTAATATAGACCGTGCTGCGCCTGAGCTACTCCCCGGAATATGTTATTACGCACAACGATATCGTTCGTATTCGTTACGTATATCCCTTCCCTGCCGGAAATCGAACAAAGGTTGCTTTCGAGCAAAATCCGTAATCCTCCGATTATTCTTAGCGGAGAATTGGCCGTATTCGTCACTATGTTATCCGATACCGTTATGTGAACGGACGGCTCGTCAAATCCACCGCTGACCGTTTTGCGGGAAATCGTAATCCCGTGCAATCCGGCCGCGCGGACCGTATTGTTCGATACGATCGTATTTTGGCACGAGTACAAGGCAATGCCGGCGCTGCCTGTTTGGTCGATCGTATTGCCGGAAATAACGGCATTGCGATAACTTTCCGGCTTAATGGCGATGTCCGCCATATTTTTAAAATGATTGTCCACGATGCGGATCTGTTCGTGAAATACTTGATTGCCCGCAAGGTTGTACTTCGAGCCGTGCGTGCCGACGCCCCGATGACCGTTTTCGAACGAACAGCCTGACACTAATACGTCCTGGCAAGGCGTATCGTCAAACGAGCCGAATGTGGGGAAAGCTTCCTTCGA
This sequence comes from Paenibacillus sp. P4_E11, assembly GCF_056401635.1. Lineage (NCBI taxonomy): Bacteria > Bacillati > Bacillota > Bacilli > Caryophanales > Paenibacillaceae > Paenibacillus > Paenibacillus sp. P4_E11. Next base: position 9,006 of record NZ_JBFUIX010000015.1, read on the forward strand.
GGCGAAGTCGATCTGTACCATCTCGTATTGACCCGTCCCGCGAACATATTGGTCCTTAAATAAACAATGGATCAATTTGATATTGCGGCTGGAGTTGAACTCGATAATATGGCCGTTGTGGCCGTTAATAAAGTTTACCCTTTCAATATGAACGCCGTCGGCATGCGCGATCGCGAAAGCTTGAAAATTAAGCGACGGTTTGGTCGGCGCATTCGTCTGGCCGCACAGATCGATGGTGCCGCCGATCACCGTAATATTACCGTCGCCTTCGTAGCCGCTCGCATAGCCCGGGTTGCCGACTTCACCATTGACGAACAGCTTCAAATTCGTATCGGGATCACCCATTTTTTTGAGCACAGCCCTGTCATCCATCCGGATAAACGTATTTCGCCACAGCCGTAGAGCCCGCGTAATGACATATTGCCCCGGCGGCACCTGAACGACACCGCAGCCGTTTTCCTTCACCTTTTGCAGTGCTTGCTCGAACGCCGCCGTATCGTCGGCGACTCCGTCTCCGGCCGCTCCAAGGCGTCTCACATCGAAGATCGGGGCCGAATCATGCTCTTCGAAGCGCGGGTGATCCGAGCGCCCTTTGCTGGTCGAGTAAACGCTGTCCGTCACCGTGCCGACCGGATGATTATCCTCAGGGGAATACGCTTTCCCATTCGCCACGACGGCTCCGATCGATCCGAAAGCCATGGCGGCTCCTACGGCGCCGAATGATTGCAGCAGCTTTCTGCGGCTAAGTTTCGTCTTCGAATCACGGTTGTCTTCTAAATACATCGAGATCACCTCGTTTTATTTTTGCCCTTTGGCCGCAATATCGCTGTTGATTTTCTCTTCGGCATCGCGCAAAGCCGAATTGACGTCTTTTCCCTTCTGGAACATATTTCGCAGCTCAGCCTGGATAACGCTCATAGCGGCCGTATCGTGAAGCGACGGCTGGTACGGATCCGCCGTAACCGTCTTATAGGCGGCAGCCACATTTTTGCCCTTCAGGAACGGCAAGTCCTGCCCAAATACCGTTTTATACTTCTCGTCTTTCATGATGCTGCTTCTGCCCTGCTTCGCCATATCGAGCTGCACCTCATCGGAGATGACCGCGGAGATAACGCGGAACGCCTCATCCGGGTACTTGCTCGTACTCGTAGGAACCATGATGTGCAAATCGGGTCCCATCCCTTTTCCCAGCGCTTCGGGAAATACCGGGTAGGCTGCGAGGTCCCAGTTCAAATCCGTCAACGCGCCCAACCCGGCGGTTGTCATGATATTAACGTCGGCCAGCATAGCCAGTGTTCGATCTTTAGTGAAGGCGTTAATGCCGGCCGTTTTCCACGCATACTTCTCGTTGCCCGGAATTTTGTAAATATCCGCAGCCTGAACGAGCACCTTTTTCCACAGATCGTTATTAATGATCGCACGGTTCGTCTTCGTGTCGACAAACGGCAAAGACAGCTGCATGGCCATTCGTTCCGGCACGTTCGGCTCCAATCCGCGGTACTGCTTCCCTTCTTCCATTCTCGTAAGCCGTTTGGCCAGATCGGTCGCTTCTTGCCACGTCATGCCGTCCTTCGGATACGGTACGGCGAACTTGTCAAAAATGTCCTTGTTATAATACAAGGCGCTGAAGCTTCTCGTGTAAGGAATCGCCACCAAATCGTCCCTTTGCGCGGCAGCCTTCATCGCCTCGAGAGATTGGGGCTCGAACCGCGCCAAATCGATGCCGTGTATTTTCAGTCCTTCGGTGAGCGATTTCAGCAGCTTCGATTCGCTGATCGCGGGAATGCCGTTTACGTTGTTCGTAATAATGATGTCCGGTACGCTGTTCGAGGCGAGCATCTCGGGAATCAATTTGTCGTCGTAGTCGATTCTTTCCGCTGTAATATACGGGTACTTCTTCCGCACCGGGTCGGCGATAAACCTTTTAAACTCTTCGTCGGTTAAATAGCCGCCCTTCTTGACTCCGATCTTCATCGTAACGGGAGCAGGCTCCTCTTCCTTCTTAACGGTCGTTTTCGGATCCGCCGATGACGAGCAAGCGGCCAACACGGCAATCACCGCGACCGGGAGTATGTATCGTAAAACACGTACCATTTTTCGGTTCATCTGATTCGCCCATTTTGAACTTTTCATATTTTTCAAGACTCCCTTCGATTTCAATGTTTTGTTTATTCGTAATCGATTACATTTTTGACAAATTAAAGAGTTCAGTCAATACAACCAATACTTATTGGGTTCAGCGGCGAAATCACCCCCTGTGATTTATATCCAACACTCATACTTGCATAGTGGAAGCAGCTTTTCGTAATCGATTACATTCTCGGACGCACACTTGGCTCGTCAGCCACTTCCAGCATATCACCAATATGTAAAATGAGGTGCACGTTCTCGTAAAGAATATGTTAAGCTTGCCTATTCCCTTCCGTCGTCCAACGAAAAAACGTTTCCATGTCCGTCATGCCGTACAGGCTTATGCTGGGAAATCGTATCGTCGTTTCGCTTATTGCCGCCGCCAGCAGCTCATTTAGTCTCCGCACGGCGTCTTCGGCTTTTTCACCGAGCTCCTTGTTCGCCAAATACCCGAGCGATACGTGTGGCCGGTACGGCTTCGTCGCCGTGGCGATGCCGAACCGTTCCTCGGAGCTGCGGTTCAGCTCCTCGCGTCGTTTCTCCAGGCTGCGCAAGGCCATATCGGAGCGGTCATCGGCCGGTTTTAGCAAAGCGACGACTGAATTGTTCCATTTCTCACAGCGGTCATACGCAAATTCGATCGGCTCCGCGTCGATCCCGACCGGCACGCCCCCATCGCCCTTCAGCACCCCATGATCCGCATGAAACGATGCGGGCATTCCCTGCAGCAAGCGCATGGCTTCCGCCCGCTCCACTTCATTCAGCCGGCCAACATTAAAGTCGTTGATTCCGTCCCAAACCGTTACATGATAAGAGTGCAGCGGCAGAGGACAAAATAAATAATCCCGCGTCAGTTCATGCGCCATTTGTCCGGTCGTATCGCGAAGCGTCCGGTAAAACGCCAGCTCCCGCTCGTCCTTGCGGCAATCGACTTTCTCCAACGCCGCAAAATCGCTTAATCTGGAATAGCTGTCGCCCGGGTTGTCGAACAAAAGCGAGAACCCTTTAAACGGAGCCCATACGGGAACGAATGTTTGCACTTTCGAGTTCGTAACGATTGCCATTCGGAAAGCCCCTTTCAGTGTCGTCATCGTTGTTATCGTTGCAACATGTTCAGCGATAGTTGCCATTTGTAATCGATTACATTATTAACAAAAAAGGAAGGCCGTCCCCGACTGTCACGTCTCCCGTACCACCAAATGATGCGGCAGCACGATCAACCCTTCCTCCCCTACGTCCGGCTCGTTATTCAGCTTTTGGACGAGCTTCCGAACAGAGCCGTAGCCCAAATCGTATAGCGGCTGAACGATCGTCGTAATCGTCGGATTCGTGATTTCCGCCAAAAACGTCCCGTCAAAGCTGATCAGGCCGATCTCCTGCGGAACGTGAATCGAACGCTCCTTGATCCCTTTTAATACGTAGGAAGCTTGCATGTCCGAATGGGTAATGATCCCGTCGATCTCCAAGCCTTGCTGCACCATCTGGTTGACAGCCTCTTTCACATGCTCGAATTTGTTCTGGGCGCCGGCTATACGTTCCGGACGAAACGGAATGCCCGCCTCGCGGAGCGCATCTTTGTATCCTTCGATCCGGGCGGCAACCGAGCTCGTTTCGCGGCTTCCGGTGATGTACGCTATAGAGGTGAGTCCGCGCCCGATCAATTCGCTCGTCGCTTCGTATGCGGCTTTTCGGTTGTCGATCGTATAGCAAGTGGCGTCGATGCCTTTATAATATTCCGTGCATAGCACCACTTTGTAGTCGCCCATCAAGCTTTCCAGTAACTCCGTGCTGGCGCTGGACGAAACGAAGACGATGCCTTCGGCCAAATTTGTCTTGAGCATGTTGATGTACGTATCCAAAATCCACCGTTTCGACTCGATCGTCCCGATAATAATGTTGTACGTACTGTCATACGCAGCAGCCTGCGCGCCTCGGGCGATTTCCGAAAAGTATGGGTTGGACATGGACGGAAGCACCATCACAATCGTTCGGCTCGCCTGCTTCCTTAAGTTTTTGGCCAGCAAATTCGGCTTGTAATTCATTTCCTTGATCACTTGCAGCACTTTGTTTCTCGTGTCGGGCTTGACGACCGGATCGTTGTTCAGCACCCGGGAAATCGTTGCGACGGAAACGCCTGCTCGACTTGCAACTTCTTTGATGGAGCTCATCCAGGATTCATCCTCTGTACGCGTCTCTGTAATCGATTACATTAATATTAAAGATAAATTTATTATAGCACACCATTCACCATATGACTAGAACAAAAGAACGAAAAAGAGAACGAACAGCGAATACGATGTCCTAAGCTACTTGGCTTCAATCGATCTGATTACTTAGCCAAATATTCCTTTAGCATTTGCAAAGTGACTCCCAAAATGGCTGCAATGCATCCACTAGACCTACTAAATCTAGGTTTGCTACTAATGAGAGATTTTAATCCTTTTGAATGAACTAACGTGCCCGTTACTTCAATGAACTTCGCAAGGGCAGATCGTCCATGGCCTTGGCAGTCAATGGATGGGATTGGTAAATATAGGGTAATAATACACAACAAAAGGACAATAGAATTCCGATCTTAAGTTAATGTATTCGCCGGCGGGATTGTCATGCGTAATAATAACCTTCAAGACATGATCATAGGCCGCTGGAGCCGTGAAGGATGCCGTATAGATGGTCCAATTCGTATTGTTCATTAGAACATTGGCTAATACTGCATTCCCATTAGAAGTATCAAAGGTTTCTCGATACCAAAGTTAGTACTAAAAACAAAAATCCCCAATTTACAGGGATTTTGTTATACACCATTAATAATCATCATCCAGATTAAGCAATTTTTCTTACGGCAAACCATAGTTCAACGTAGCTAAGTCCGGCTGCGCCGCCGTAGATTTCGAAATCCAATCCATCGACCTGCTCATATCCTGCCGTTGGCAGCCATTCTGAGAAAAATCGCCGGTATAACGTCTCGATGGTCTCATCAAATTTATCCCATGTGAACGGGTCTGAGTGGAAAATGGCCCAAGTATGCGCGGGAATCGTGATGGTAGAATATCCGTCTGTTTTACTGGACTCGCTCTTAAATGCACACAGCATATACGGAAAAGTCTCATTCCCGGTTTTTCTATAGCTGCAAACCGCATGTACCTTATATAGATCCTGGCTCACAAAAGAAGGCAACTCGCCCGCATTGGCGGCAAGTCTCTTGACTTCGCCATTGGCGTGGCATTGCTGCCACAATAGTGCCGGCGTATTCGGCGCTTCGCCGTCTCCGTTTGTGTGAAACACTCCTTCGATGCCAAATACTTGGAAAGCTTCTTTTGTTTCGATACGATAATTCATCGCTTCTGCTCCTTTAATCGAGATTAGGAAGGAAAGCCGAGGAAAGGCTTTGAGCGCGATCCCGTCTTGACGGGCCACTGCCGGAGTGACACCATGCAGCAATTGAAAAGCTCTCGCGAAAGAAACCGGCGATTCATAGCCGTACTTAAGGGCAATATCGATAACTTTAGTAGCATCGCTATTTTGCAATTCAAGTGCGGCAAGGGTAAGCCGTCTACGCCGAATATATTCCGCAAGCGTCACATTCGTTATGAATGAAAACATTCTTTGGAACTGATACGACGAACAGCAAGCCTTACGGGCAACCTCAGCCAGTTCAATCTCTTCCGATAAATTCATTTCAATGTAATCCATGGCTCGATTCATCCTTGCAAGCCAATCCATCAGTTCCCCTCCTCTCCATCGAAGTATAGAGCAGCTGCCGCGTCGTATCGCAACTATTTGTGCACAATTAAGTTGCGTCTTGAGAGCTGTGATCCTTTTGAACCAAAACCTCTTAACATGTTGATATAGTTTACTGAATTCGTTATGCTTCATAATGAGCGGGAAGTGTATGTTCGTCAGCCCATTAACACTTTGAGGGGGTAACCGACCTGAATATAAGCGATTTGCTGCTAGAACGGCAAAAGTCATTATTTGTCGGTCGGGAAAAGGAACTAGCCATTCTTAAGTTAACGTTATCCGACCCCGGATGGCAAATGGTGAACGTTCATGGACCAGGCGGCATTGGAAAAACGACACTACTGCGACTGTTTGCCCAAACGATGGCCCCGTCCCAATGCTTTTATTTCGACGGACATAGCGGCTTTCAACGGCCCCACGATTTTTTGTCGAAGATCCGCCATACTCTTCTGGAAAACATGTTGACTATGCCCCTTAAAGACGATGCGGTAAATCAAAATGATCCAGCCGCTTCAGAGATAACAAAAGTTATCGAACTACTCAATCTTTATGCTGTTCAGCAACAGGGAGTAGTTCTTTTTCTAGATACATTCGAACAGTGGGGAGCGATCGAGTATTGGCTTCGCAATGAATTTCTCCTCAAACTGAGTCCGATCGTCAAGGTAATTGTAGCCGGTCGCTACACTTTGAAGGATCAGTGGCAGCGCGGTGATTGGAATCTGCTTATGCGGGACATCGAGCTGCAGCCGCTTTCGAATACAGAGGTTTTGAATTACACGAATTTGCGTGGAATCGCGAATCGGGACATCGCGGACGCTTTACTGCGCTTTTCGAATGGTGTACCGCTTGCTTTATCGATGGCTTGCGAAATCATCGAACGTAACGGTCAAACAAGCTTTCTTGATCATTCGCAGCAAAAGGAAATGATTGGATACCTGGCTATGGAATTAACCAAAGATATAGGCGATTCGCTCCAACGATACACAGAAGCGGCATCGGTTGTTTGGAAATTCGACCAAGAGCTTTTGCAAACATTGCTCCAGGAGATCATCCCGACGGAAAGATTTCGCGATTTTTGTTTGCTTCCTTTCGTGATTAGACAAGAGAATAGCTGGTCACTACACGATTCCGTCCGTCATTGGATATATACCGACTTCCGCAGCCGCATGCCCCAGACGTTCCACAATTACCGTAAGCATGCATTGGACGCATTGCGCAAACGGGAACTCGCGCAACCTGATAAGAAAGCGGAATTCGCTTTTGAAAAAATTTACTTGCATGAAGACGATTTTGTTCGAGGTTTTTGCTTTCATTGGGACGATAGTTTGACTCTTCGTGAATGTAAGGCACAGGATTTGGAGCAAGTGGAACAGCTTTATTTGAAGTATTTGCACAGTCAATCCAATTATGTTCCGGGAGAAATTCACCTAGAATCGTTAATCCGTCCCTTATGGCACATCGATCCCACTACTTTCACCGGACTTTGGCAAGAGAAGCAACTCGTCGCTTTCTGTTCATGTATTCCTTTTACGGAACAGACCATCCGAATATTCCGCGATCATCCCACAACCGCGCCTGCAACTTCCMAATTTGATCCTAATCAGCGGCAATACATCGTATGTATAGCTGGAGTGGAACCGGAATTAGAGAACGAAATCAGCGGTTCGGTCGCGCGCGCGTTGATCAAGATCATCGACCACCAAGCATTCATTCTTGATTTGATTTCGATGCCGAACTGGATTCCGTATATACCCTTGCTGGGTTTCGATAGGGCACCATGGGCAGATTCGGTTACTCAGATGGGTGTTGAATATAAAGGATTCCAGTTGGATCTGAGGACAGAGGATATTCCTCTACAAGTGGATCGGATCATTTCGGCAATGGAACCGACGAAATCCATCATGCCAATGGAAGCGTCCAATCTTGAGACTCCGTTGAGACTACCCTTGGTAGAAGCGGTCAAACTTGTTCAATGTGCGCTTAAACATTTTTCGCGTCTCCCTCTGCAGCCTGAGATAGCCGTCTCCTTGCGACCCTTGCTGACAGACGATCATTCGGATCGGGAAGCGGAGTTGACTGCACATCTGATTCAAGAAAAGATTCGAACGACAGTGCAAGCGCTCTCTCAAGGCAACAAAGAGGATCAGCGCTTCTATCAAATATTACACTATGCCTATCTTCAAAAAATCGGCACGCATGAAACGGTTGCAGAATATTTGAATATCCCGAATCCAAGCTATTTCAGGTATTTGCGAATGGCCGTGCGCAAGTTGGCTTACGAATTGGTCAATAAATAGGGAATGCAAGAATCGGAGAGGCCGACACCAACAGAGCAGGGTAGTCGGCCTATATGATTATTCTCTAACCGTAATACCGCCAGAAATCGCGGCACCTCTCGCTTCGAATGAAAAGGAATACCTGACCGATCTTTTCAACTCAGCTACGCCCGACATCCTTGATCCCCTCTCGTCATTAATCATCTTCGTCGACTTGGAAATCTCGACTTTCTCCGTTCGACTGAAAGGGCCGCTACCCACAGTTCGCTCCCGTATATACACTTTTCCTTGGTCGATCACCCCGTGACCCGTTCTGTTTGTTTCATACTCTCCTTTCCTGATTGTTTCTGAAACTGCAAAGTTAATGCCGCCTAACAAACCCGCTGCACTTCCTGTCTTATCTCCACTCTTTAACGCTTGTTCGATCGCCTTTTTGTTGTGAAACCATTCCGTATTGGCGGTTGCCTGGACACTGAGAAGCGTTGTCACTTTCTCTTCGTCGTTGGACATGCTTTTTTGTACAGAGCCGGATACCAACCCGTTCGGCGTCTCCCCGCCATATTCATATGCATCGCCATTCGTAGCCAGCGATCCGCCGAACCCGAAGAGGCTCAGACTCAGACTGGATTCCGGCGTGTCCCCCACTTCAGGAAAAGTTTCATACGCTTCCCGCTCGAGCTTGTCGAACTCGGGATTCATACTTTCTTGCTGTTCCCTGCGTTTTTTGTCCCCTTCCATTATTTCTTGTGCCCGATCAGCCGCTCTCGCTGTTTGCTGTACTACCTGCACAAGATATTCCGCTCGGTCCATCTCGATTTTTTGCATATACAGAGGGTTGGCGGCATCCGCCAATATATCGACCGGGTCCGAGATATAGTCATATACGACCATTTTCCTTTGTGTATCCAACTTTTGAAATACCACATCGCTGGTCATATATTTAAGCAAACCGCCTGATTTGAGCCAAAACTCTTCCAGGATTTTTTTCGTAGCTTCGTATAGGTTTTGACATTCTGTTATCAATCGATTTGCATTTTCTTTGTAGGCATCGAATTGTTTCGTTTGCCATTCATAATCGAGTTGTGCCAGTTGAAGCGCCGCCTTTTGCGACTTCATCACATCGAAGGATTGCAAACCTAGGAGCCCCTCCAGCATTTGCTGATTAGCCTTATCTCCATCCTTCTTAATCTGTTCACGCTGCGGCGTGTAAACCGCTTTCAACTGCCTCAGTCGTTCGCTCCGCTCCTTTTCCAAACTTTTGATCATCCGGAGCTTCTGTTTATGCAGCTTTTGCAGGCGAAAATTATAGAACGATTCAATCACTTTATACGCATAAATTTGCCTCATATTTTTCTGTATCGGATAAACCCCTTCTACCGGAGGGTCCGGATGGAGATGTTTGTAATACCCCCGATCGTATAAAATAGCTTCCGATTTATATTCGGCATACTGCGCCGACAGCTTGTCGCTTTCGCTTTTGATATAATCCTGCGAGTTTATCAAATCATCCGCTCCGGCGATATAGGGGAACGGTTTGATCTTGATCTGCCCTGACGGTGTATCTACGCTGCGTTTGACACTCTTCGTGTCCACATTCGTCCGAGCTATCTCATACAGCTCATCTAAAAACGCTTCTTTAAGCGGATACTCATCAAACTCGGGATCCAGACCGCTAACCGCTTCCAGAAAAGAGTCGAAATGGTGGACGGTGATCTCGTTAAACATGTGCCTGGCGCTCTTCACCATCGTTTCGGCGGCAAGCTCGCTATGCTCATCCTTCAAGTTCACTGTTGTTAATACTTGGTAGGCGGGGCCAAAATCGGAAACTGCCAGCAGCGCTTGTTCGGCGTATTGACGCGCAGCATTAAAGTCATCCTGTTCGATATACACGTTGGCGATATTCGTAAGTAAGACAGGGTTACCCGGTTCTTGATTCAACGCTTGCAAATAAAAAAACAGCGCGTCCTCCGAACTTCCACTTCCAAACAGCATAGAGGCGTAGTTATTCAACAGCAGCGGATGAGGATAAGCTTTGACCGCATTCCCGGCAATCACGAGCATCGGATCCGTAACCAGATCGAAAAACTGGGCATAGGCCATGTCGTCGGCCAGTTCGATGGCAAGTTTGGATTTCACGACCGGATCAGTGATGGCAAATGGGTCTGCTATCGGCAAATTCGACGTATCCAGCACTAAAGCCTCGACAACGCGGTCGATCTTGTCTACGACCAGATTGTATTCCTTTACTTCACCCTTGAATACGGCTTGATCATCTTGACAGCCAACCATGGCGGTAGCTAGAGATAAGACAATCAGTAGGCGAATTCCTGAACCCATCCTATTCTTCATGACGTTATATACCTCCAAAAGGATAAACGCCTAACGGCGTCCTTTGACGCCGTGCGTTTACCGAGACGATGAACAATTAGCGAAGTTAATCATTCTGAATCGTTGATAAAGGCCGACTCCATCAGGATCATCGGCCTTTACAACACTTATGTCAGGATTACTTTATTTCCCTAGCATCGGTTCGCCGATGATGCTCTTTCCACCTCGAACCCAAATCTTTAATTCCTTCACATCTTTTATATTGATTTCTACATCGTACATTTTGTTGTATTCCACATCTATTTTCTTTATCGTAATTCCGTGTTCGTCGGTAATTTCGATAAATGAATCTAGATAGTTGTACTTCCCTTCTTCATCCTTATCATCATCCACCCAGAAACGAGCTTTAAATTTGTCATATCCAAAGTTTGTATTGAAACTCTCCGATTGCCCTGCAGAATTTTCAGCAAAATAACCGAAATCAAATACCGTCTTGTCTCCTGCCGTCAAAAGCTCCGGCGTTCTGCTTTTCAACCGATAATTGGAAGCTCCCCCTCCAAACTCGGGAGATGCATTGATCCAACTGATCTTATTTTTCACAATCTCCCCACCGGTATTTCCAATACTTGCGGTTTGCGTATTATTGTCCCACAGCACTTCCAAACCGACTGCTTCAGCAACCGCGCGCATCGGCAAATAGGTTCTTCCTTTGTAGGTAATGGGAACATACTTGGTCCCGTCATCCGGATCTTTCGGTTCAAATGACTTGCCGTGAAGCATTATTTTGATTTCGTTGTTCAAAAAGGCTTGAATTTCTACCAGATTCGATGCCGCAGACACATTAAATGCAACGCTTAACATGAGTAGAACGGTCGTAATGGATAACATGATTGTTAGTTTTTTCCTGCTTAACCTTTCCAAAAAAAACACTCCTCTTCTTTATGTTTAATGGATCAGCATCCGTACTTATCATCCCAAATAATCGCTATCAATTTCTACATCAAAAAACTATCAGTTTTCGTTATTCGGCCAACTCACAGCATCACCCTACGATCAAAAGTTCCGCCCCACTCCACCGATGCTGTGTATCACCACGGAATGGGCTGACGGTAACGGAATTAAGGTAAACTTAAAAGTTTATTAATTGATTTTTAAGGTAGACTTAATAATGAATGAGTACAATTGAGGAGACCCAATAACCTTCGGCCCTGCAAATAGTTGTAGGGCTGGCTTTTTGTTTATACGATATTCTCCCATTACCCCACTTACCCAGATTCTTCTGTCCCGAAATCGGTAGGCAAGTCTACGAGTCGGAGTGCCTTGAGCAGCACTGATGACCAGAACAGTTTACGGAGTCCTGTTTTTGGGACGAAGTAATCTACTCGCCGGCGAACAAATAAAGCCACGATTTTCAGCTAATGCCCATTTTTTTAGGTACATGCCCTTATTCTTGGCTCCAGCATAGTATAGATTAATCTCAAGGAAGGGAGTTAAACAATGAGTCAAGAAAATATTTATCAACAAATGCAAGAAAAGGAACCTCAGCAAACGGATCTTCAGCAAAGAGAACCTTATCATCATCCTCACCATGTTTATCATCCTGGGCATCCTCATATTATGACTTATCATCACTACCATCATCATCATCATTATCATCATTATCCAATGCATCACCATCCGGGTAGACAACAATAAATCTTATAAAAGCCACTTACGAATTCTGAGTTCGTTAGTGGCTTCTTTATTTCCTAATCCTTTATACACTTTATCTTTGAACAGTACTGCATAAGACCATCCCAATTACCCCATATGTAAAACAATTCAGAATATTAATTACCGACTCTTGCTGACGCGGTCGGCGAACACTGCTGATCCATACCTTATGACGCCTGGTATCAACACCGTAGAAAGGAGGTAACTCAACGTAGTCCATTAACTGGCACTGTATCCTGGGTTTCTATTCTGCTCGGAGGCTTTGGATAATGTTACATTTAGTTGGCTATCCTACTTTCTGATAACGAAAGGAGGAAGCCCTGTGTCGAACGAAAAAGAAGACCATGTACCTACAATTGCACCTGGAATGAATATGCACGATCAGCTTGAAGAAAAGCCTACTGAAAATGAAATTAAGGAAGGCGATTCAACCTCAGTAACCCGACTTTACGTTGACCGCACACCGGAGGATTAGCTCTCCTCCCCCCTGGTGTTAGTTGATGTTGTTTCGTTTACTGGATAATCTTCTAACTAAGGTTCTCACAGTCAAAATAATTGATACTATTAGGGCAAAGCTATATAACAAAATATAGAAAAGTAAAGACCCTTCAGAAACTCCTTTCTTATCATTGCTGCTGAGAGAATAGCTACCACTTCTTATAGTAAAAACCCTCTTTTCATGATCATATACCCATGATTGAGCTCTATCTAATTCTACACATTTAGGTTCATGTAAAGTAATAATTTGATCTCCATAGTGGCCTTCAAAGTAATCCTTTGAGTTAATATTTGCACCCCATACTTGTTCCCTTCCACCGATATACATAAAGTTGCTAATCTGAACTAAAGGAACTGTCATATCAATAAAAAGAATCTCCGTATTACAATTGGCCGTGTAATAGCTGATTATCGCTGATCGCAGACCTCTCGTATATTCAATGTTCTCAAAAATCTTAATAATCATGGGTAAACTAACAATCATGAGGAGTGCAAAATATAAAAGTAATTTAACTTTTAACTTGTTTATTGTCTCCCCGCCTTTGCAATAATTTCAGTTAAAAGGTCTTTTTTATGAACTTAGCCATTTCACCGTATTTGAAATATTCGCGAAGTGATTACACAATCCTGCCCGTTTAATAGCCGACCTGTTACAGGCCGCTTGATCGGAATCGGTACAGTTTCTCAACTTTTGACAAAAGCGGGGTTGGAATCGAACTACATTTTTATCAATTGACACAGAAGCACAAGCAAGCACGGGACCAGAGGTCGCCCTCCGTTCGGTGCTTGCTTGTGCTTGCCATTCATCTAATGAAACAGCTTCTCCAGATAAGGATTTCCCGTGAACTGGTCCCCCTGGTAGAAGAAGATCCCGCCCACACCCCGTTCCCGGTAAGACCGGACGGCGTCCCGCACATCCTGCGGTGTATGATGCAGGGTCATAGCGCCCGACCGCGGGTTGGAGGCTGACTTCCACTTCCAGCCATCGATGCAGCCGTACACCCGCACCCCGGTGCCGCGGCACAAGGCCACGTAGTGCTCGACCGGCGGCAGTGGCAGGGTTGTCAACAGATTGGACGGGATGATCCCGTCCACATCGCCCGTCGCGACGCAAATACGTAGCGCGTCGTAGTAATGGAGCTGGTCGGCCGGCACCCGGACCTTCAGCTCCCGCCGACGGCCGTCGCGCCGCGCCCGCTCCGTGAGCAGTCTGCGGGCCCCGCGGATCACTTCGACGAGCGTGTCCACCGTCTGATTGCGGTAATGCCGCATGTAGTCGAGGACGAGTCCGTCTGTGTCATAGTCGCAGACGAGCTCCTCGAGGATGCGTAACGCATAGCCGCGCACTTCCGGGACGCGGTAGTCGAAGTCGCCGTCCACCACATAGGACGGATGCTCCCGGGTGAACCGCTCGGACAACACCGGGTTCCACAGGTAGGGTCGGTTCATCCCGACGCAAGCGGTGAGCCGGACATCCCGACCGGAGGCGTAGCAGATCGTCTCCGCCAGCACATCGCCACTCGCCGCCAGCTTCACGGGATCGGAGGTCGTCGTATTGTCGTCGGTCACGGCTGCCGTATCCACCGTCTCGAGGAAGCGGCTGCGGTGCATCGCCTTCATGCCGACGCGTACCGTCGAGCAGGCGATCTCCTGCGGCCGCGCCCGCAGGAATTCCTCGAGCATGATGCCGTTCAGCTGCTCCGGCGTGTGAATGCCGTGCAGGGCGTAGCTGTATGGCTCGTAGTACAGGATCACGTCGAGATCGTGCAGCAATCCTTCAGTCGGAAGTGCAGATGCATTTGCAGGTGCAGGTGCAGAAGCTTTCGCATCAACACCTGCATCTGCACACGCATTCTGATTGGCATCCACTCCCACAACCGCACTGTTTCCTTCCTCCCGCACGCTCTCGCTTCTGTCGATAGTCGTGCAAGGCACGAGCTTGATGTAAGACAACCAACCGAACGACTCATGGCCCTCGACCGTCTCTTTCAGCTGAGAGAGCTCCAGGCTGTAATCCGGGCCTAGTTCCGCCTCTTGCCAGACTAGCTCTACGTTCGCCTTGCCTTCAGGAGCACCTTGATAGCGGCTTCCATTGGCCATGATGCGCGCGTACGGCTCATCTCCAAGTTTAGCCAGGCAACGCAGCCCACCTCTAGCTACTCCGAAGATGATTTGATACCTACCCCTGACAGGCAGAGGTACCAGGAGCGGTGGGACCCCGCGCTTCGCCTTCAGCCCGACCATCGTCCCGACTGGCCCCGGGATAACGTCCCAACGACTCGATTTCATGATGTCAGCATCATCCGCCGCACCAGCGTAAGCGTTCCAATCATACAGATACACGCAGCGAGGCGGCTTCAGCTCTATCGTAGCTTCATCCTCATAACATCCTGCTTCCGTTAAGAAGCTTACCTTCAGCCGGACGGAACCCGTCGCAAAGGCGACGTTCAGATAAGGATTCCAATAACAACATAGGTTCTCTCGTCCCTGAAGCCGCAACGTCCCTTGCGTCTGCGCCTGTTCCCACAGGAAGTCGCAGCCGTTCAGTACCGTCTCCGGTACCAAGTCCGGGTACAGGCTGGCCCACACCCAAGGCGCTCCGTCGAGGCTGTAGGCGACTTGACAGGCTACATAGTCCGGTCGCGGGTCGAACTGGATCTCCACGAGATCCTCGTCGGTCTGCTTCACCGCCTGGATCATTCCTTCACCGCTCCGATCATGACGCCTTTGACGAAATATTTTTGCAGGAACGGGTATAAGAAGAGCACGGGAATAGTCGCGATAATAATCGCGGCGTACTTAATTGTCTCGGACACCAGCCCCTTGTCTGTATCGCCCACACCCGCCGTCATCGTATCGATGCTGTTCGTAATGAGAATCTCCCGAAGCACCAGCTGCAGCGGATACAGGTCGCGGTCCCGCAAGTAGATCAACGCGTTGAACCAGGCATTCCAGTGGCTCACGCCATAGAACAATACCATGACGGCCATAATCGGCAGCGAGAGTGGTAGGATGATGCGGAACAGAACGGTGAAGTCATTCGCCCCATCGATCTTCGCGGACTCCTCCAGACTCACAGGAATGCCCTGGAACGATGTGCGCATGATGATGAGGTTGTAGGTGCTAATCGCACCTGGAATAATGAGCGCCCAGCGCGTATTCAGCATCCCCAGCTCGCTGATCAATAAATAATTGGGGATAAGCCCTCCGCTGAAGAACATCGTGAATACGATGCCCATCATGATCGGATTGCTCAGCATCAGCCCCCTTCGTGAAAGGGCATAAGCCCCGAACGAGGTCATGAGTAGGTTGAACGTCGTCCCGATGATCACATAGAAGAGCGTGTTGGCATATCCGACCACGATCATCGGGTTCGAGAAGACGAGCCGGTACGCTTCCAGGCTGAATCCCTGCGGGTAGAAGATCAGACCACGCGTGGACATGATCTTCGCAGGATCGCTGAACGAGGCGAACAGCACGTATAGGAACGGGTAAGCGGTCAACAGACATAGCACCATCAAGAAAGTATGGTTGCTGCTATCGAAGAGGCGCTCGCCTAGTGTACGATTTCTCATGTGTGGCCCCTCCGTTACCATAATCTAGAGTCGGTCTTCTTCCGGCTCACATAGTTCGCAAGTACGAGCAACGCGAAGTTGATGACCGAGTTGAACAGACCGATGGCGGTGCTATAGCTGAAGTCCGATTCAAGAATCCCCTTGCGGTACACGTATGTACCGATAACGTCTGCCGATTCATACAACAGCGGGTTGTATAGTAGCAGAATCTTATCCGTGCCGACCGCCATGAAACTGCCGAATTGCAGAATGAGCATAATAATAACCGTAGGCATCATTCCCGGGATCGTGATATAGAACGTTTGCAACCACCGCCCGGCTCCATCGACCTTGGCGGCTTCATAGAGCGAGGGATCGATATTCGTGATGGCAGCCAAATAGATGATCGAGCCCCACCCGACATTTTGCCAAATGCCCGAACTGATATAGATCGACCGGAACCACTCCGGCAAGCTCAGGAACGGAATCGGCTCCATGCCGAACGCGGCCAGTACTTGATTGATCAACCCGTCCCGCGCCAGGAAATCCACGAGCATCCCGGCGATGATCACAATCGAGATGAAATGCGGCAAATAAGTGATCGTCTGCACCCAACGCTTGAACGAGTTGTGACGCACCTCATTGAGCAGCAGCGCCAACACGATGGCCGACGGGAATGCGAACAGTAGCTCATACAGGCTCAGGAGCAGCGTGTTGCGAACGATCCGCCAGAAGTAGAAACTGTCGAAGAAATCCGTGAAGTGGCGGAAGCCGACCCAGGGACTGCCCCAGAAACCGGAGGACGGCGAATAGTCCTTAAACGCGATCTGTACACCGTACATCGGCGCGTAATGGAACAGGAAGTAGTACGCCACGACCGGAAGGAGCATGAGATACACATAGCGGTTGATGCGAAAATCCCGCAGGAGACGGTTCACGTAGCTGTTCTTGTCCTGTAGCATCTTAGAGGTCACCGTTTATCGTTTGTTATAGCGGTCCAGCGCCGCCTGCTTCAGCTTAATCACCTCTTCAATACCCATCTTCTTCATCGTCTCCACGTACTTGTCGAAGTTCGCGATGGGCTCCACGCCCATGATGAATTTGTTGAACATCTCCTGGTAGTACGTATTGATGTCGGTCATCGCGGAAGCCAGCTTGGTGCTCTCCTCGGCGGTCTGCGAGATTGGTGGCAATAGCTTCGTATGATCAGCTTTCTTCCATACCTCAACGGCTTGTCTCTGTTCCTGCATCGTGAGCGTATATTGATCGGCGAACCGCTTGTCATACACATACGGCCCCGAGAAGGTGCTGCGGGAATACTTCGTCATCGCCGAGGCCAGGCTTAGCTTCTCCGGGTTGTTCGTCACGAGCTCAGTCAGCTTCGGATTGCCGTTCTCCAGCTTGTAGCTCACGTTCTCCGTGCCGAAATTGAACAGCAGGCTGCCGGCTGGGCTATAGGCGTAATCGAGCCACTTGACGATCTGCTCCGGGTTCTTCGCCTCGGCACTAATTGCCGCGCCACGTCCCAAGAAAGCGCTGTCCATCTGACCAATCGACTTGCCGCCAGCCTCGAGAGAAGGGTACGGGGCTCCGACCAGCTTGAACTTCGGATCGAGCTTCTGCACGGTCGTCGTGTAGGTACCTATTCCATAGCCGATGTTCATCGCCATGGCGCCGACCAAACCTTCCGTAATCTTGGCGTCCTTCAGCTTCTGGTCGACCGTGGCATAGTCCTTATCGATCAGTCCGTCCTTGTACCAGCGGCTCATCAGTATCAGGAAATCCTTGAACTGCGGCTCGATCGGCCCGAACTTGACCTTGCCCCCCTCGTTGTAAAAGCTGCTCGTAATCCCGTACGCTCCGATAAAGGCGTGCCCGAAATCCATCACCTTCGGATCATACAACAGCGGGATGTCATCCTTCTTGCCGTTGCCGTTCGGATCGCGGTCGCGGAAGGCCGTTAGCACCTGCTCCCACTCTTTCAAGGTCGTTGGCACTGTGAGGCCGAGCTTGTCGAGCCAGTCCTGGCGAATCGCCGGTCCGTTGAAGACACGCACAGATTCATCCGGGGTGATATAAGGCATCACGTAGATATTGCCCTCGTCAGTCGCGATGAGCCGCTTGACGTCCGGGTTGTCGTTCAGGTACTTGGTCAGATTCGGGGCGTTCTTCTCGATCAAGTCGTTCAAGCGAAGGATGCGCTTTTCTTTAATCGCGTTATCCGGTCCCTTCGGCGAGGTGCTCCAAGGGTATTCGATGACGTCCGGCAGCTTGCCCGATGCTAACAGTAGATTGAATTGCTCCTTGTCCTGGCCGACCGGCGGATGCTGGAATTCCACCTTCGTTCCCGTAATTTTCTCCATTTCCTTGTAGACACCCATCTCGCTGAAGTTCTTCATGGTTGCCGAGACGTTGGCGGTCATCCCGACCCAATACGTGAAGCTAGCCGGGTACTTGACGGCGCTTACAGTCGCAGCCGGGCTGGGGTTTGCTGTGCCAGCCGCATCCTTGGGCTTCTCGGTGTTGGTGCTGCTGCACCCGGCCAGAGCAGTACCCGCCAGCACGGATGTGGCGACCAAGCTGATGGCGGTTCTCCTAGTAAAGCGGTTTCTAAAACGGTTGCGGTTGTTGGGCATGGATGTTGCCTCCCTTTTGTGGTGTCGATCGAATTACGCTCTGATCATAACGAAGGGCAACCCCTCTGGAACAGCGTCTATTCACGTGATGCAGCAACCGAACTTAAGGTAGGACGGTATACGGATTTATGATCAAGTAACGTTTCTTAACTTCCAGGCATGGATCTCTGGTGCAGCTCCCTGTACTGACTGGGTGTGATGCCCTCCAGCTTCTTGAACACGCGGCCGAAGCCGATATGGTTGGAGTAGCCGACCCTGCGGGATATCTCTCCGACCGTCAGCTCGTGCTCGATCAGCATCACCTTCGCCTGCTCCACCCGGTATTCGGCAATATAGTCGGATAAGTTGATTTGGCCGTATTTTTTGAAAAAAGCAGATAAGTATGGCGGCGTAATACCGAATTGGTCGGCGATCATCACCAGACTGAGATTCCCGTCCTGATAGTTCGTGGCGATGAACGAACGGATCCCGGTGTACAGCCGTTCATTCGTGTCGGTACGCGTAATCTTAGCAGACTTGCATAGTTCACGGAGTAGATGTTTCACCTGATTAAGCATTTCCGGAGCCGTGTGATGATGGGCGAAAAAAGCGACCGGATCTGCCAGCTCCGGTGGGATCTCCTCTGCGGGAACGGTAGCGTGCTTCACCTTCAACAGCGAGCCTAGCAGTTCCATGAACAGGAACCGCGTCATCTCTGGGGTTATGCCCTCATTCGCTGTGAAATTCGCTTCATATACCTGCGTCAGGACGTGTACCGCACTTTCGTAGTCGCCCGTCTTCGCATAGTTCATCAGCTGCACTTCGAATTCGATCGGATAATGGAACACCGGGCCCTTGCTGCTATGAGGCTCATGGAAGATTACGGCATCGCCGCCGATCACTACTCTGCGCTCCAGCGCAACCAAGGAGTCGAGATAGCTGCGCCAGATGTGCTCCAGTTTCTCCTGAACGAGCCCGACGGCAAGCGTCAGGCTTAGCTGCAGCTGCGCTTCCGCCTGACCCTTGAGCTCGTGGATCCAGTCGTCCTTGCCCATACCTGGCTCTTCTCCCAGGAATTCGAGGATCGCGAGCCGATCCCGCTCCAGCTCGACGACGTAGCCGCGTCCTTGCAGCCGCTCGATACTCAGATTGGTCAGGAGGAACCGGACGAGCGTCAGCTCCTGCTCGCTTCCCGCAATCCTGTGTTCCGATCCGTCCTCGATCTGAACGAGAATGACGCGGTAGGAATGCTGGTCCAGACGTACGTTCATGAAATCGAGCGACGCTTGGTCGAGGGAGGCGATGTCTACGTTGCCCTTGATCAGCCGGCCGATGAAATTCGATTGGATGAGCGGCGCCTGTTTCTCCAGCGTCTTCTTCAGCGACTGCTCCTCCTCGAACGCTTGCAGCAGCGTACTGCTGATCACTTCATATTCATTGCGCTTCTCGAGACCGGAGAGTGCGTGGCGCTTCTGAATCGTTCGCAGCATGTCCTGGATCGGCCTGTAGTTGCGGTAGGCCATGACGCAAGCGATCACGAGTCCGGCCCCAACCCCCAAGAAGAGCAGCAGCAGGAACAGTGTCTGGACACGCTGAATAGGCTGCATGACGATGTCGTTCGGGACCACGGTGACGTATTTCCAACCGTTCTCTCCGGTCGTGTACGAGACCAGCAAATTGTCCCCTTGTTCCTCCCAGGCGAACGAGCCGCTGTCGGTCGTCAGCTCCGGAAGCACCGATTGGGCGGCTTCCGACCGCTCTCCAGTAGCTACCAAGACTTGACCGGATTGGTCGAGGATAAAGTTCGAGCTCTTCCCCTCCCAGTCGATGCGCTGCAACAGCTCCAGCATCTTCTGCTCCTGAATGAGGATGACGATCGCCCCCTTCGGGCTGATCCCTTCATCTAGAGGGAGCGACTGGATGTACGTGAGCACCTTCCGCGAGGTGTCGTTCTCCGTCAGCTCCTGCATCGTGAACGATTGGGATTGGGGCTTCGCCAGTACCTGAGGCATGTCCACTTGTCGGAAGGACTGGATCCGCTTGAAATATAGCTGCGGATCGGATTGGTGCGTCGGGGTCAGGATTATCTGCCGGTCGCGGAAATACAGGAACAGCGAGTCCGTGAAAGTGCTTACATTAATGAAGTTGCCCATCTCTTTCATCAGCGCTACCGCATGCAGCTGGGCATCGCCGTGCGACCGGTCGCTGTTATGAAGCAGCCATGTTACATTCGGATTCAGCGACAGCTGTAGACTGATGCGGCTGACCTCCTGAATCCGGCTGTCCACCAATTGCTGGACTTGCTCCAACATGCCGAAGTTCGCTCTGTTCACGTTGCGGACCAACGTACTCTCTAAGATTCGGTAGCCGGCTCCCCCTGCTAGTGTCGGAACGATCAGGATGAACAAGTACGAGACTATAATTGTGACAAACACGCTTCTTCTGCGCAGCAGATTGACCACCTCTAGTTGGGATGAAGGGTTTTGGTATAACTATAGCAGGCACAGGGACTAGTGCAAAGAGTAAGGAGACTCGATGTTAAATCTGTATACCCGACCTTGAGAACCTATACTTTAACCCTTAGGTCGGCCTCCTTCTATAGTGGGCAGTAAACCTGGATCCCACAGGTCATCCTCCTAACACCTGCAACTTCCCCGGTACTCCCCCATAACTCCCCGGATAGGCCCTCGCCCCTCCTATTCTTATACTGAAACTAACAACCAAGAGGGGGGAACAACGCCATAGAGAAAACGCAAACGCTTGCAAGTGCGGCGAAGCAGCCTGTACCGGGGCGGCCATCGAGATGGTTCCGGCAGCTCGCCTCACAGTACCAACTGATCCTGATGTCCGTCCCCTTCATCGGAGTGCTGATCGTCTTCAGCTTCTTCCCGCTCTGGGGATGGATCATGGCCTTCCAGAAGTATTCAATCCCCAAGGGAATCTGGGGCAGCCCGTTCGTAGGCTTCGATCAATTCACCAAGCTATTCGGCGACGACCAGTTCTACATCGCCCTGCGCAATACGCTCGCCATGAGCTCGATGAGCCTCGTCACCAGCTTCGTGTGCGCGATCGGCTTCGCGCTGCTGCTGAACGAAGTCCGCTTCTCGCTGTTCAAGCGGGTGATCCAGACGATCTCGTACATCCCGCACTTCGTGTCGTGGGTGGTCATCTCGAACATTGTGATCTTCCTCCTATCGCCGGACAACGGACCGCTGAACCAGCTGCTGATGTTCCTAGGCCTGATCGACGAACCGTTCTACTTCCTGGCCAAGGAAAAGTGGTTCTGGTGGATTCACACGTTCGCTTCGTTGTGGAAGGAGCTCGGATGGAGCACGATCATTTACTTAGCCGTGCTGACCGGCGTGAACCCGGAATTGTATGAAGCGGCGGAGGTGGATGGAGCCGGCCGGTTCAAGAAAATGATCCACATCTCGTTCCCTTCCATTATCCCGACCGCGGTCATGCTGCTCATCCTCGCCACCGGCTACTTGGTCGCCACCGGGTATGAATCGCAGATGCTGTTAGGCAACAGCCTCGTGATCGAATATTCGAAAGTGCTGGACCTGTACGCCTTGGACTACGCTCTCTCCATCGGTGATTACTCGTACGCAGTCACGATCAGCATGTTCAAATCAGTCGTAAGCATCACCCTGGTCCTCCTGGTCAATACGATCGCCAAGCGGATGGGCCAGTCCCATGTTCTATAACCCAACTCGCTCGCTAGGAGGTGAACCAACTGAGAGAACGTATCACGGCTAGCGGCCTCGTCTTCCATACCGCGAATGCGTTGCTGCTGGCACTTATCGGAGTGGCCACGTTGTATCCCTTCGTGAACCTGTTCGCCATCTCGCTCAATGAATCCATGGACACGTTGCGGGGCGGCATCTATCTGTTCCCCCGGCGGTTCACATGGAACAACTACGAGGTCATCTTCCAGAATCCGCGGCTGTTCTCCGCCGTCTGGCTCTCGGTGGTCCGGACCCTTCTCGGGACATTGCTCGCCCTGACTGCCACGATCATGGTCGCCTATACGCTGAGCCGCCGAGAATATTTGCTGCGCAAGCCGCTGAATCTCATCCTGGTCATCAGCATGTACGTGAACGGCGGGCTTATCCCTTATTACTTGCTGGTAAAGCAGCTGGGGCTGACGAACACATTTCTCGTGTACATCATCCCTGGCATGATCGGGGCGTTCAACGTCATGATCGTACGCAGCTTCTTCGACCAGCTCCCTGCTGGACTGATCGAATCGGCCAAGCTGGACGGGGCCAATGAGATCCAGACACTGTTCCGCATCGTGATCCCGGTCAGCATGCCGGTCATCGCGACCATCACGCTGTTCATCTCGGTCAGCCACTGGAACGCCTGGATCGACAACTTCCTGTTCAATACGAGCGAGCGGCTGACGCTCCTCCAGTATGAGCTGATGAAGATCCTGCTGCAGACGTCCCAGCAGGCGACCGCAGGCGGGAGCATGGACGATCCCGAAATGATGCGGCTCACGACGCCGCAGTCGATCCGGGCGACGATGACCATCGTGGTGACGGCCCCAATCCTGCTCGTCTATCCGTTCATGCAAAAGTATTTTATCCGGGGCATGACCCTGGGCGCCATCAAGGAGTAACAGATTTCAAAGAAAGGAACCTGCCTATGAATTTCAAGCATTTGCCTGAACGAAGAGGACTCATCCTCGATCTGGACGATTGGCACGACGGCTGGCTTCCCCTGCTGCATGAGGCGGGCATTAATGTGCTCGGGCTCCACAACTGGGATGGGGACAATGCGTTTCATGAGAAAATCGAACGAATGATCCGCTTTTTCGAGACGCCTGCCGGGGGGAGACTGCGGAATACGCTGGACGAAGCAGGCATCGAGCTTGAATTCGAGCTCCATGCGATGAGCTGGCTTTTGCCCCGGCACCACTATGACGAGCATCCGGAGTGGTTCCGAATGAACGAGGCCGGCGAGCGGACGCCGAAGGACAACTTCTGCCCCTCGAATGTCGAGGCACTCGCGGAGGCGGCCACCCGGGCGGTGCTGCTCGCCCGGCTGCTCCGTCCAACGAGCGGGCGATATTACTTGTGGCAGGATGACAACAAATCCTGGTGCCGCTGCAAAGCCTGCCGGGTGTATTCCGACAGCGAGCAGACGCTGCTCGTTATGAATGCCTTGCTGGAAGCCCTACGGCAGGAAGCGCCGGATACGAAGCTCGCCTATCTGGCGTACGCCGAGACACTGGAGAATCCGCCGGCGAAGGTGGCGCCGAGTCCAGGCGTCTTCCTGGAAATTGCCGGGCCGGCCATTCACCAGATGAAGGAGGAGCACCCGCTCCCGATCTCCACCTCGGAGAAGTATCAGCGCGCGGTCGCCCGCAACGTGGAGCTGTTCGGGGTCAAAGACGCCCAGGTGCTCGAATATTGGCTCGACGTCTCCTTCCACTCCCGCTGGCGCAAGCCGGTCCGTCCGATCGTTTGGGAGGCTGACTCCGTGAAGCGGGATATCGCCTTTTATCGCGGTCTAGGCTTCCGCTCGATTACGAGCTTTGCCGTCTTCATGGACGAAGCGTATTTCGCCGCTCACGGCACGCCGCCCGTAGCCGATTACGGCCGCCTGCTCGCCGAGCAGACCTGACTCCGGTACTACCGATATCTATGGGCATTGCCCGTGATATAATAGACAGATTGAGAGGGTGTTGAACTTGAAGAAGCTCACAGCAGGACTCATGAGCGCCATTCTGGCGCTCACCGTCGTCGCCGGGTGCTCCTCCGGTACGGAGAAAGCCCCCGCGACAAACGAGACCGCAAGCGCGAATGCGCCCAAAGAACCGGTCACCATCCAACTCGGGAGCATGTACCCGAATTTAGACCCGAACAACCCGGTCATGCAGGAGCTGGCCAAGAAGGCGAACGTGAAGTTCGACCTGATCACCGTGACCGGCGACCGGAACCAGAAATTCGACCTGTGGCTCGCCTCCGGCGACTACCCGGCGGACACGTTCGTGCTGAAGCCGGATTATATCGCGAAGTACGCGAGCGCAGGCGCGCTTCTCCCGCTGGAGGGGCTAATCGAGAAGTACGGCCCGAACATCAAGAAGGCGTACGGCGACTATTTCGACCTGCTGAAGGATGAGGACGGCCACATTTATTCTCTGTACGTACCTCGAACTTCTACGGAGCAATCACCTACACTTCAGGGCAACTTTGCCGTCCGCTACGACGTGCTGAAGGAGGCGGGCTATCCGCAGTTGAAGACACTCGACCAGCTGTTCGACGTGCTCCAGGCCTATTACAAGGCGCATCCAACGACGGACGGCAAACCGGTCGTTCCCTTCTCCGGTTTCAGCTATTCGGGGAATGGAGCAGAGAATATGCTGACGCCGTCCGTGGAATCGGCCGGACTCACGAGTCACGGCAGCTTCGTCATCGATTCGAACAACAATACGAAGCTGCTGTACACTTCCGACGCCGTAAAAGAGTATCACAAATTCTTGAACAAGCTGTACAATGCGGATATGCTGGATAAAGAATTTTTCACGTTGAAAAACGATACGATGTCGAAAAAAGTGATCGACGATCGCGTGCTGGCCGGATTCTTCCCGAGCTGGTGGGTACAGCCCGAGGTTGAGAAGCCAATGCGGGCGGCAGGAGATTTCGAGCACATGTACGCCTATTTCCCGCTGCTGACGGATGAGAAGCTTCCGAACCAAGCGTTCATGTCGCTCAAAACGCGGTCGAACTGGAACTGGGTCGTCTCCAAAAAGTCCAAGCACCCCGAAGAAGTCATCCGGCTGCTCGACTACCTCTTCACTGACGAAGCCCAGCTCCTCATTAACTGGGGCATCGAAGGCAAGCACTATGAGAAGAAAGACGGCAAACGCACCGTCACCGCCGAATTCAACAAGCAGAAAACCGCGAACCCGGATCTGATCTGGAAGGAAACCGTCTCTCCGTTCTATGGCACCTCGATCTACTTCAATCACGGGACGAAGCTCGCAGACGGCGATTATGCCACTCCGACGACCAAGGAATCGGTCAAGAGCGCCTTCGATCCCCGGACGAAGGAAGTGCTGGGCAAGTACGGCAAGGAAGTATGGGCCGATTTCCTCCCAAGCCTGCAGTACATTCCGGCTACGCTGGGTCAGATGGGAGACATCGAGGAGTATCGGGCCGACATGAAACGGATTGAGCAGCTGTGGCTTAAGGAATCGCCGAAGATGATTTTCGCCAAGACCGAAGCCGAGTTCAACAAGCTGTGGACCGATTTTAGTGCCCAAGTGGAGAAGGAAAACGCCAAGAAAATCGAGGAAGCTTATACGGCGAAGTGGAAAAAATTTGTAGCCGGCTATGGGCCGATGTTTAACAAAAAATAAGACACCTGGGGGAAGCGGCATGAATATCCGGACTAAACTGTTTCTGACGAACGGTGTGGTGGTGATACTCTTGATCGCTTCCCTCACGTTTTATCTGGATCATTATGGAAGAGGCGTCATTCTCAAAAAATCGAAGGAAAATACGGGCTACTCGTTGTCCCAGATCTCCGAGAACGTAGACAATGCCTTGAAGTCTTACGAGCAGATCGCCGACTCCTTGTATACCGATATTTTGCTGCAGGATCTGATGCTGAAGCGGTACACCTCCTTCCCGGAGGCTCATAAGGATTACTTCGAATCAATCGTCCCGAAGCTCACCGCCATCCAATCGTTCAAAGAAATGAAGGGGTTGACTTTATATACGAACAACGACTCGTTCCAGATCGGAAGCATCAAGCCGCTCGAGGCCATGCCCGATCATGCAGCGGCCGGGACTTGCCTGTCCGGAGGCGTGGCCACGGCGCAACTGCGCAGTTGGAGCGTGGTGGTCGCTCCGAACGGAGAACGGCAGCTCCGGCTGATCCAGCGGCTGAATCAGTTGAACACCTCCTCTTGCCTCTTCGCGGAAGTGGCGGTCAGTACCGGGATAATCCAGGATCTGGTGAAGAAGGAAAGTGGCCAGCACCAGTTCTACATCTTCATGCCAAACGGGAATATCGTCTTACAACGCTTGTTGGGCGAGCCGGTACCTGCGCTGGCCAGCGGATATTGGTTTTACGGCGACCTCCGGGATGTAAACGATTCCAAAGTAGTCCGGCACAACAAGCAGGACTACCTGCTCACCAACCGTACGCTCGATTCCCGCTCAAGCGTCATGAACATGCAGATCGTCTCCCTCCTCCCGTTGAACGAGTTGGTGAAGCAGACGCAGGACATCCGCACGACGGCTATTCTGCTGTTTGTGCTGACGCTTCTCGTGTTCCTGATCGTCAATTATATTACGGCAGCCGGGCTGACCAAGCGGCTGCGGCAGCTGTCCGCCAAGCTGCGGAGCACCGACATGGACCATCTGCAACCGATCGCCGTCGTGCGCGGCCGCGATGAGGTCAGTCATCTGGGCCACATGTTCAACGGCATGGTGCTGCGCATGCAGCGGCTGATCGGCGAGGTGTTCGAATCCGAGCTAGCGCGCAAGGAGCTCGCGCTAAAGACGAAGGAATCGGAGCTGTACGCCCTGCAAACCCAGATCAATCCCCACTATCTGTACAACACACTGAATGCCATCCGGGGCAACCTGCTGGAGAACGGCGATCGGCACAACGCCGAGATCATCAGCCTGCTGGCCCGGTCATTCCGCCATGTGCTGGGCAAGAGCAGCCGGCTCATCCCGATCTCCGAAGAGTTGGTTATCGTTGGCACTTATTTGCGCATTCAGTCGTTCCGCTTCTCCGACCGTCTCACTTACCGGATCGAACTGGACGCCGACTTGCAGCGCTATATGATCCCCAAGCTCGCCCTGCAGATTCTGGTCGAGAACGCCATCGTCCATGCGCTAGAGCCCAATCCCGGGAGCACGTGCATCTCAATCCGAGGCTGGCAGGTCGACGATACGCAGGTGCGGCTGCTCGTAGAAGACGATGGCCCCGACATCCCGCCGGAACGGCTGGAGGCGATCCGGCTGCGGCTGCTGGAGGAAGAGGCCGGGGCCGAGCAAGCCGACGACTCTAGCCATATCGGGCTGGCGAACGTGCACAACCGGCTGCGGAGCTTCGGCGAGGCCTACGGCGTCTCCCTGGAGAGCCGGCCTGGTCGGGGGACGACCGTGTCCCTCCTCCTGCCGACCCACTCGGCCCACTCGACTTACTCGACCTACAAGAAGGAGCGGATGAACGATGCATAACGTGCTGCTAGTGGACGATGAGCCCGGCGCGATCAAGTCTATTCGATACGCGGTCAATTGGGAGCAGTACGGCTTCACGATCGCAGGAGTTGCGGCGAACGGCCAGATGGCGCTCGACATGTTCTCGGTCAGGTCTTACTCGCTCGTCATCACCGACATTCGGATGCCGGTGATGGACGGATTGCGCCTGATCGCGGAGATTCGCGCCGCTTCGGATGTACCGATCGTCATCATGACCGGCTTCGAGGAATTCGAGGATGCCCGGACCGCGCTGAAGCTCGGGGTGCGGGATTATCTGCTGAAGCCGCCGGAGACGGCCGACGTCGAGCAGATGCTGGAGCGGCTCCGGCAGGAGCTGCTTGGTCGGAGCGGCTCGCGGCAGGAACAGCTGGAGGCTAGGGAGCGCGCAGGGAGGCTCGTCGAGGTGCCGGTGCAGCCCGAGGCGTTGTCGACGGCGACGATGCCGGTGACGCAGCCGGGTCGAGCGGCAGCGGTCGTGAGGCAGTGGGCCGAGCAGCGGTACGCCGACAATCTCAGCATGCGCGGCCTGGCCTCGAAGCTCTATATGAATGCCGCCTATCTCGGCCAGCTGTTCAAGGCTGAGACCGGCATGGGGTTCAACGACTACTTGCTCCGCATCCGGATGGAGAAGGCCAAGCAGCTTCTGGATAGCACGGATCTGAAAGTCTATGAGATCGCCAGTGCCGTCGGGTACAACGACATGGACTGGTTTTATACGAAGTTCAAGCACTATACCGGGGTGAACCCCAGCGAATACAAACTTCAACAGCATCGGAAGGGTTGACCTATACGAGGAGACGAATATGTATGAGGAAGAAGTACATTCACGCCGGGGCTCCCGACCTCTGGGGTAGTTGGGTCGGAGCAAGCGAATTAAGGGATAAGAAGTGTATACCGTCCGGTTCTTGCCGGACGGTTTTTGGGGCGTTGGCGACTTTTGGCTGCTAAGTGGCACTCCTCCGACGACAGATTAAGAAAAACCGTCCAGAAGATCACCGGACGGTCCTTAGTTGGATGAGTTCAGTTAGCGCGCGGGTGGGCAAGCAGATGGGTTCCGACCGCTGTTGGAATCCAATTTCAAAGGCGGACGCTGACGCTTCTCCACTCCATCTGCCTGCCCTCTCTTGTTCTTCTTTCGTTTTAGGAGTTTCGTTTTCCAACTGGCATCTACTCATTCCGGAATACTGCAAAAGTGCAGGATTTTCTCCCCCTCCCCGTCCAAATTTAATAAATCCTGTAAATGTGCAGGATTTTATCGACAAAATCTCGATTTCGACCGAACCGCAGCTAAAATGCTGCACTTTCGCAACAATATTGAACTTTCGGATGCAAACGGATCAAAAATCATGTATTTTTGCAGGATTCTTTCAAACGAGATGCACAACAACAACAACAACAACAATCGCATTCTAAATAGTAGCAATCGCGACTGAACCCTATTTATCCAACTCATTCGAGCTTTCCTGCATCCTTCAAGGCAAGCAACTAAGGGGACAGCCTCCAGTCTTCCTACAGAACCCAATAACTTATAAATTCTAAATATGCGCAAAAAAGCACCGGACTGAGGGCGTCTTATCCCCCTCAGTTCGATGCTTTTATTAGACTCTACTTCTCCCCCAGCGGGAACACGGCGTTCCACGTCTCCGTAGCATCGCTGAAGCCAGTCTTGCCGTCCGACACCGCAGCGAACAGATGGGTCGGGCGGCCGTGCTCGTCGAACAGCAGGAACGGCCGCTCCATGTTGCCGAGCACCTGCTCGGTGCCGTCGTCCCACCGGATGTGGCGTGAGTACGCCTTCGGCTCGGCCGCGACTTCCCAGTGCAACCCGTCACGGGAACGGACATGCACGCCACCGTACTTCTCGCCACACACGTTGCCGTCCATGTCCTTCGCGATCAGCTCGTAGCCGTCCTCGGACCGCCAGATGAACGGATCTTCCAGATGGAACTGGTCCGGCGGGAAGATCGGCTCTTCGCTCAGTACACGGTAAGGGCCATTATAATGCGGCGCATGTGCCGCTCCTATCGTCATACGACCATGTGTATTACCTTCGTATTGACGCGCCTTGTAGATCAATAGGACGGAGCCGTCCTCATGTACGCATGGAGCCGGATTCGACGTCAGGAAGCTGTCGAACTTGCCCGGGCGCGTGGACAGCACGGGCTCGTCCAGCCGCTTCCATGGCCCGAAGATGCTAGTCGAAGTCGCCAGACCTATGCGCTTGCTGGCCCGCGCTACGATGGTTCGAGGATCGGTCAGCCCGAACCCATCGCCGGGTACCGGGTCAGGAAGCGGATGGGACGACCCCATATAGTAGAGTAAGTACGTATCCTTGTGCTTCACAATGTGCGGGTTATGTGTACTGCGTCCATCCCAATATTCCGCGCCACGCGCAGGCAAGACGACCTCTTGAAATTCGTACGGACCTTCCGGTCGGTCAGCCACAGCTCGGACAACCTCCGAAGCGACGAGCCACCCTGGGTGCATCGGCAGCGACTTCGGCCAACGCGAAGCGAACAGATGGTAGCGGCCGTCCTCGCCTTTCACTGCCGAACCGCACCAGACCCAGTAGACTTCCATCCGGAAGCCGCCATTTCTTGGTGCTGGTTGCCATGTGCTGAACATCAACGGTTACCTGCTTCAACAGTCTGTAACCAAGCTTGGGCAATAAGAGCGTGACCGGCTGGAGACGGATGAACGCCATCATGTGCCCAATAGCTCGACTCCGCGCGCATCGAAGCCGCTGCGAACAGTCCGTCCAGCGGCACTAGCAGCGCACCGTATTCCCTCGCCAGCTCACGCACGATGGTAATCTTCGGATCAAGATCCTCTCTCCATCCCTTGCGGTCTGCCGGGTGCGGCAGCACGAACGGCTCGATCAAGATCAGCTTGGCATCCAGCTTCTCCTTCGTCCTGTTGAGGATATCCCTGTAACCGCTCTCGAATTGGGCAGCCGTCGTCTCGTCCTGACGGTCATAACGGCGCCAAGTATCGTTAATCCCGATGTAAATCGATACCCACGTCGGCTTCAAGTCGAGGCAATCTTCTTGCCAGCGTTCCTGTAAGTTAACGACTCGATTCCCACTGATACCGCGATTGAGAAACTGCACCTTGTGCTCCGGATACTTAGCTCCGAACAGCCCGGCTGTCATCAAAGCATACCCTTTGCCCAGATCGTTTCCGTTGTCCCGAACGCGCCCCGCGTCTGTGATGCTATCCCCTTGAAATAATACAACGTCTCCTTGCTGAATCCGTGTTCCCATGCTTCTACCTTCCTCCCTGTTCTCCCATGTGTGTGTGTTCATTCCATATCTGATTGTTATTTTATAGGTCAAGCTCATCGTACCATATGTGTGTTCATGATGGGTACATGGAAAATGCTCACCTTTTACAAAAAAATTAAATGGTTACGGGGAATGGGTAGGAATGCACGGAATGTTCTGATACACTGCTCCTAAAGGCTTGTTGGACAAGACGGAGGTACACAATGGACAAGGAACGGCTGCTTCGGAGTGGATGGACAGAAGGCCACGGACATTTCCAGGTGGTTGCCTATTACTTCAAGCAATGGGACGGATTCTACATGCCCTTCCACACCCATGCTGCCACCGAAATCATGTATGTGATCGCCGGTACGTGCCGGGTCGAACTGGTCCGAGAGCGGCATGAACAAGAGAACATTTTGCTTAAAAAAGGGGAATTCATCCTACTCAACGCCAACGTCCCCCATCGATTGATCGTAGAGAAGGACAGTCCATGCCGGATGCTGAACGTCGAATTCGTAGGCTCCGCCAACAAGGGAGGATTCCCCACAATCGACCAATGGGCGTCCGAAGACGAACGACTGTCGGCGCTTCTGGCGGAGCCGATCTCCTTATTGGTGCTGCGCGATCCGGATGACGTGTACCATATTCTCAAAAGTCTAGTGCTCGAGCTGGACAGCCGTGGAACGGAGCAAGGAATCCTGGTCCAATTGCTACTGTGGCAGCTATTGATCCGAATCGCAGCCTTATGGCAGCCGTCCGAGCGTCAAGGCTTACCGCAAGCCGATCTGTATGTGAAGCAATGCGTGGAGTTCCTGCACCAGAACTACGACCGGGACATCCTGATCAAGGAGATCGCGACGGCCGTCAATCTGCATCCGGGCTACCTGCACCGTATTTTCAAAGCTCGAACGGGACGCACAATCATGGAGTATTTGACGTCGCTGCGAATGGAAAAAGCTAAAATGCTGCTCGCTCAGACCGATATTCCGGTAAGCGATATTTCCGACTATGTCGGTATCAACAGCCGGCCATATTTCCACACCCTCTTCAAAAAACATGCGAACGTGACTCCCGTCGAATATCGAAACGCGATTGAGATGAAGAAATGGAATGATGTTCCGGGAGAAAAAGTGATTATTTTGGACATCTCAGACTCTACAAAGTCACGATTTTGATAACGCCTCCATCCCGCTTCCTGCTACAATTTGGCTTAGGAAATCGGAATTCCGAAGGGAAATGGAGGAGAACAACTATGAGTTTCAAAGTGACTTTTATCGGTGCCGGGAGCATCGGCTTCACACGGGGACTTCTACGCGATATGCTCGCGGTTCCTGAATTCCGCTCGATGGAGGTAGCATTCTTCGATATCAATCCGCACAATCTGGAGATGGTGACGGAGCTGTGTCAGAGGGATATCGATTCGAACGGACTGCACGTGCGGATCCAATCGACGACAGATCGCCGCGAAGCGTTGAAGGGCGCGAGGTATGTGTTCTGCACGATTCGGGTGGGTGGCTTGGAAGCCTTCGCTACAGATGTGGACATTCCGCTTAAGTATGGCGTCGACCAGTGCGTAGGCGATACGCTCTGTGCCGGCGGGATCATGTATGGGCAGCGGGGTAATACGGAGATGCTGAACATTTGCAAAGATATTCGGGAAATGGCCGAACCGAACGCACTCCTGCTCAATTACGCCAACCCGATGGCGATGATGACCTGGGCTTGCAACCAATACGGCGGGGTGCGGACGATCGGGCTATGCCATGGTGTGCAGCATGGTCACAAGCAAATCGCGGACGCGTTCGGCCTGAAGAAGGAAGAAGTCGATATCGTATGCACAGGCATCAATCACCAGACCTGGTATGTGCAAATCCGCCACCAAGGGGAAGATCTGACCGGTAAACTGCTGGAGGCGTTCGAGAACCATCCCGATTTCAGTCGGACGGAGAAGGTGCGGATCGACATGCTCCGACGGTTTGGCTACTACAGCACCGAATCGAACGGCCATCTCAGCGAATACGTACCGTGGTACCGGAAGCGCCCGGACGAGATCCACGACTGGATCGACATGGGCTCTTGGATCAACGGCGAGACCGGCGGATACTTACGCGTTTGTACAGAAGGACGGAGCTGGTTCGAAACCGACTTTCCGAACTGGATGATCGATCCGGCGTTGGAGTACAAGGCTGAGAATCGCGGACAGGAGCACGGGTCGTACATTATCGAAGGGTTGGAGACAGGGCGCGTGTATCGCGGTCACTTCAACGTCGTGAACAACGGCATTATCACCAACCTGCCGAATGACGCTATTATCGAAGCGCCGGGTTACGTGGACCGCAACGGCATCGCGATGCCGGTTGTCGGTGCTCTGCCGCTCGGCTGCGCCGCCGTCTGCAGCGTTAGCATTTCCGTGCAGCGCCTAGCCGTCGAAGCGGCCGTCCATGGAGACGATCAACTGCTGCGGCAGGCGTTCATGATGGATCCACTCGTCGGAGCAGTCTGCAACCCGAAGGAAATCTGGCAAATGGTCGACGAAATGCTGGTCGCTCAAGAACCATGGCTGCCGCAATATGCGGACGCCATCGCCGATGCGAAGCAGCGTCTCGCTGCCGGCCCGTTAATCCCTACTCGCGCATACGAGGGCGCAGCCCGACTGAAGGTGAAGACCGTGGAAGAGATGCGAGACAACCGCAGAGCGGCCAACAAAAACGCGGGCGAATCGGACAAAGGGGAAGACCGCGAGAAAGCCAAGCAATCGTCTGTGAACTAGGACATTCCGAAGGAAGCAAAAAAGAACCTCCATCCGCTTATATGTGGATTGGAGGTTTTTTCTTGTGTGTTTTGGACACTGATAATCCCCCAACATCGAAAAAATACCAAGCGTTATAAATGATAATCCCAATTACCCAATTCAATCATTTATTTCACTGACAGACAGATGAC
The DNA here is from genome assembly GCF_056401635.1 of Paenibacillus sp. P4_E11. Classification (NCBI taxonomy): domain Bacteria; kingdom Bacillati; phylum Bacillota; class Bacilli; order Caryophanales; family Paenibacillaceae; genus Paenibacillus; species Paenibacillus sp. P4_E11. The sequence goes on from NZ_JBFUIX010000015.1 coordinate 43,300, forward strand.
AAGTCGACATGATAATATAACTTTAGTCCCAACCTTTCCTAGTATATTGAGATGTGACCACTTGCACTACGCTCATCGAACTGAATCCTTACTTCATACGAATGAACTATATATTTCCTAAATATGAATAGAGAAAAGGTGTGTAAACGATGGGTTATGGCATACGATTGAAGGTATGGGGAGAAAACGCCTGCTTCACCCGACCGGAGATGAAAATCGAGCGTGTCAGTTACGATGTCATAACCCCATCCGCTGCACGCGGCATTCTCGAAGCCATCCACTGGAAGCCTTCGATCCGTTGGGTGATTGATCGCATCCATGTACTGAATGAGATTCGCTTCGAGAACATTCGCCGGAATGAGATTGAGAACAAAATCCCCACAAGCAATATTAAAGCGGCCATGTCCGGTAAACCAAACACACTCGCCCAGATCGTAACCGAAGAACGCCAACAGAGAGCCACTCTGATGTTGAGAAATCCGGCGTATCTATTAGAGGCACACTTCGAGATGACCGCCTTTGCAGGTGTGGACGACTTCCCGGAGAAGCACTACAACATTTTCCTGCGTAGAGCTAGGCTAGGGCAATGCTTCCATCGCCCTTATCTAGGTTGTCGAGAGTTCGCTGCACAGTTCCAATTATTCGAAGCCACTTCCGAAATTCCAGAATCCTTTTATAAAGATCAAGGAGAGCAGGATTTGGGCTGGATGCTGCATGACATAGATTTCCAGGACGGAATGACCCCCCGGTTCTTCCGAGCCTCCATGCGCGGAGGAGTTGTCCATGTGCCAATCCTTGTCTAGAGAGGAGCCGATACCCGTTGATCATACAAGCGCTCTACCAGCGTTATCTGGATCTATCCAGTGACCCTGAATCAGGGGTAAGCGAGTTGTACTTCAGCGCAGGCAAGGTATCTTATGTGTTGGAGATCGGGCGTGACGGGGCATTGGTCAACGTAGAGGATATTCGGGACTTAACGGGGAAAAAGCCAGTGCCAAGATCAACGGTTGTACCCGAGCAGGCCAGCCGATCAAGCGGAATCCTCCCCTATCTGCTGTGTGACAAAGCCGAATATTTGATTGGCTTCTACACTGTTCAGTCCAATGAAAAAGACACAATCAAGAAGAAATCGGACGCATTAAGAAAATATGTGGCTTCCCGTGCGCTTGCTCAAACCGTTCTTGCGGAAGCTACGAACGAAGTAGCTGTGGCAGTTAAGCTGTTCTACGATAACTGGAGTCCCGAAACCATTCGCGATCACCCTCTGCTCCAACCCTATTGTAGCGAGCTGGACAAAGGAACCGATACGATTATGGCTTTCCAACTCCAGAGTCAATCCATGCTGGCGCATGAGGATAACGAGATCAAGATAGCATGGATCCAATATAGAGAGAACCAGGATGCTGTGTCTGAATATGACGCGCAGTGCTTGATTACCGGCCTGTCCAACGTATCAATCGCCAGAGTGCATGACAAAATCAAGGGGGTGCGTAACGCCCAGCAAGCAGGAGCCTCCCTGGTTTCCTTCAACTTCCGTTCTGCGGAGTCTTACGGCAAGGATAATCAGCAGAGCTACAATGCACCCGTAAGCAAGATCGCTTCCTTCGGCTATACGACAGCACTCAATCATCTTCTGGCCTCCAGGAAAAATCGATTATGGGTCGGGGATATGACGGTTGTATTCTGGTCTGGACTAGCTGCGGCAGCCGATGAACTCGAGTCCTTCTTCGCTCAGATCGTGGATCCAAGCGCTACGGAGAAGCAAGACACCGTGTTGAATGCACAATTAGCTGATGTGATGAAGCGGATTAGAAGCGATATCGACCTTGATGAGGCGATGATCCCGCATCCCGGCTCCCCCTTTTATGTGCTGGGCCTCTCCCCTAATAATGCCAGGGTTGCTGTACGGTTTTTCTGGACAGGTCACTTCGGGGATATGGTGTTGAAGCTCGGCGCTCATGCTATCGATTACAGCTTAACAGGCCCTGATGTTCAAGCTCTCACCCAAGAGACCCCTTCCCTATACCGAATACTTGAAGAGACAAGACGTGTCGGCAATGAAGGCACGAAGGTGGGCGACGATGCACCAGATCGTATGGGCGGAGAGCTGTTCCGGGCCATCCTGCAAGGGACTGCCTATCCTTATTCGCTATACACCGCTATTCTTGGCCGAGTTCGTGCAGATGGGACAGTTAACCGCCTGCGGGCTTCCATTATTAAAGCCTATTTGGTCCGTTCCTGTCGGTTGAATGGCAATACCAAGATCATGGAGGGATTGACGATGAGTTTGAACACGGAAACTACGGAGCCTGCCTACCGTCTCGGAAGACTATTCTCTGTATTAGAGCGAGCTCAAGAAGATGCTGCCCGACCTAACAAACTAAACTCGACCATTAAGGATCGATTCTTCAATGCTGCTGCCTCCAATCCAGGTACGGTGTTCCCCAATCTAATCCGCCTGTCGCAGAATCATATGAGTAAGTCTGACTTTGGGAACCTCCGTGACGGCGAAATGGCAGACATCTTGTTCGACGTTAAGGACTTCCCCACTAGCTTAACCGTACAACAACAAGGTTTGTTCATACTTGGCTACTACCACCAGAAGCAAGATACTTTTGCTAGAATCAAGGCAGCGTCAGATGTTAAGAAAGAACTCTCCGTCATCCCGTTCCATCCACTCTATTAACGAAAGGTGAGATGTTACAGTGTCCACAGCGGAAAGAGAACTTAGCAAGATGAGCAATAGCCACCCCGCATTGCAAAAAAGGATTGATTTCTCCTTATTCTTCGATGTGACGAACGGCAACCCCAATGGCGACCCTGACGCAGGGAACATGCCTCGCATAGATCCGGAAACAGGTCACGGAATTATGACCGACGTGAGTCTGAAGCGCAAAGTGAGAAATTACATCGAGTTGACGCGCGAAGGGCTGGAACGATTCAACATCTATGTGACCGAAGGCGGAGTTCTCAATGAGCAGCACCGTAGAGCCTATCAAGCGATCCGACCCGACGATGCGAAGAGCAAGGAATTGAAACCGAAGGACATAGCTGAAGCTAGAGTGCTTACACAGTGGATGTGCCATAACTTCTATGATATTCGCACCTTCGGAGCCGTCATGACGACCAAGGTCAATACCGGTCAAGTTCGCGGTCCCGTCCAGTTCACATTCGCGCGCAGCATCGATCCCATCTTCTCGCAGGAAGTGACGATCACTCGTCAGGCCGTCACGCAAGAAGGTGCGGACAAAGAGCGTGAGATGGGCCGGAAGCACATTATCCCCTATGCTCTATATCGCATGGATGGTTACATCTCATCCTACTTGGCAGAGAAGACTGCGTTCAGCGATCATGATCTGGATGTTCTGTGGGAAGCGCTAACCAATATGTTCGAGCACGACCGTTCTGCGTCCAGAGGTCAGATGACTGTTCGTAAGCTCATCGCCTTCGAGCATGCGTCCAAGCTGGGCAATGCCCCTGCACATCAGTTGTTGGATCGAGTCACTGTTGCACGAAAGAGCGGCCATGCTGCTAGAGCTTATAGTGACTATATCCTCACCCTTGACCAAATGCAGCTTCCGGATGGCATTACGGTAAGAGAGTTCGGATGAGTCCGGACTCCTAGTTAATCCGCGAACGTCAAAAGCTCCTCCTTTTTAAAATGGGGCTATTTGACGTTTGTCCAAAAGAAAAATTTCACATTACTTAATAATATTCCTTTACAGGAATATTCGTTATGAGGTATATTATAAACATGAGTACGGTAACTAACGAACGAAACGAGGTGACCTGAAAATGACTGGTACTGAAAGTAGAACCCGAACCGTACCCCATGCAAACATTCGATCCATTATAGAAACGTCCGCACCATGGATATAACAACATTTAGCGCATTAGCCGAACCCAACCGCTTACGCATTGTAGACCTCCTGCTACAAGGTCCCATGACCGTAGGGGAGATTGCCGATCAGCTTCATATCCGCCAGCCTCAAGCCTCCAAGCATCTGCGTGTTCTGCTAGAGGCCGGACTAGTCGAAGTACACGCTGACGCCAATCGCCGGAACTACAATCTCCGATTGGAGGCGTTCCAAGCACTCGACGCTTGGCTGGATACTTACCGCCATGTCTGGGATGAAAGATTCGATGCTCTGGAGAATTACTTGAAGAAGTTGAAAACCAAGCAAAACAAACAATAATCTGAGGAGGATTTTCAATGTCGAACAAAATGATTACCAAGGTAGAGGGTCAGGAACTTACGCTGGAGCGTGTATTTAATGCGCCACCTGAGCTAGTATTCAAAGCATTTTCCGAGGCTGAGCATCTGAAACACTGGTGGGGGCCGCGCGGTTGGACACTTACGGTGTGCAATATCGATTTCCGTCCGGGCGGTATATGGCATTATTGCATGAAGTGCATCGACGAGAAACTGGGGGATTTCTTCGGATTCGAATCTTGGGGTAAAGCGGTATATGGGGAAATTGTTGAATCCGAGAAGATCGACTACGTCGACTTCTTCTCCGATGCCGAAGGCAATGAAGTAGACGCCATGCCCTCGGCCCAGGTTTCAATGACTTTCGAAGCACACGAGGGCAAGACGAAGCTTATCAGTCGGGCTCGATATGCTTCACCGGAAGCACTCAAGTCGGTTATTGATATGGGAATGGAGCAAGGCATTGCGGAAACTTGGGATCGTCTTAGCGAGCATCTGCAATCCATTCAATAACATCCTTAGCAACAAGGCCGTCCGGCATCGAGCCGGCGGCTTTGTTGCTGTTCGCCGTTATTTGAGTTCACTCACCGCAGGCTGATTGGAGTGCCCCATACTCGGCTTTGTCCGGTTTCGTCCCAGTCCAATCCCCACCCGGCCGACCACGTATGCCCCGCCAGGAATACGGTTCGCTACATTCATGATGACGGCCGAACCGACCACACAACCCACGAACTGCAAGAGGACGCTGAACAGCCCTAAGCTTTGCAGCCCGAAGGAAGCTGGCATCTTGACGAACACGGCCAAGAGCAGCGGATGGAGCAAATAAATGCCGAACGAGTAGCGGCTGGTCCACTCCAGCAATCGCGGTACGCGCTTCATCGTCGAGGCGACCGTGAACAACAGGATGATCATACTTGAGGAGAACAACAGCATATCAATCCGCTTGGAGGAGTGAGCCGTGATCCAGCCTTGCCCGTTCACAAGCAGCACGAGCGCCCCGGTTACAACCGGCAGCCCATAAGCCGCCAGACGAAATCGCTGCAGCTGACTCCGAAACCACGCCTCATTGCGCCCCAAGTAGTAAGCCCCTGTGAAGTAGAACAGCCATCCGGGGAACAGCAGCCAGTACATTTTATCCCAAATATAGTGGGCGACAACGGTATCCGCCGGTTGGGTGAAGTTGAAGAAGGCCAAGTAAGCGACGTTCACTGCGAACGCCACGATTAGCACAAGACGAGGTGAGAACCGCGCTGCATAAGCCTGAAACCACACATGCAGTCCATAAAATTGAAAGATCACTAGGATAAAGTACCCGTGAAAATCACCTAACAGCCAGTGTCGCCACAAGAAATACCAGCAAGCCTGGAGCAGCGGAATACCCTCGCTGCCTGCCATATCCAATCCTTTCAACCCCGCATACAAGGCGCCGAATATAATATAGGGAAGCAGAATATACTTGATGCGCTTCCCCCACAATCCTCTCGGACTTCCATTCGGATAAGCGTACGACAGGATGAACTGCGAGATGAAGACGAACACCGGAGTCCCGAATGTAAGTAGCAGGCCCACTGATTCGACCCACGGCGTATTCCCGTCGTACACTCGGTACAGGGCATGAAGCAAAGCAATACTCAAGCAGGCTATGCTGCGCAGCACGAACATTTCGGCGTTGATCTTGCGTTCCATATGAAGCTCTCCTTCCTGCTAACGGATCAAGTACCTACCGCTCTCTCAACGGTCAATCCGGCGGCGATCGTCTTCTCCAACCCCATCTCCAGCGTATGGTCGGGTGTCCACAGCAGCAATTCACGCGCTCGCCGATTGTTCAGATAGCTATGGGTAATATCACCTTGCCGGGCTGGCTTGTGAACAGGCTGCATCACGTACCCGGTCATGCTGCCCATCAGCTCCAGCAGCCTATTTATTGACACCGGTCTTCCACAGCTAATATTGATCGTCTGATTATCCGCCTTCCTACCTACATGGAGTGCCGATACGACCGCTTCCGCCACATCTTCCACATATACGAAATCCCGGGTCTGCTCGCCGTCTCCATAAATGATAGGACTTTCGCCACGCTGCAATCGATCCAGGAAAATCGAGACAACCCCTGCCTCGCCATGCGAACATTGCCGTGGTCCATAGACGTTGGCAAACCGCAGGATCGTGTATTTGAGTCCGTGCATGCCAGCGAACAATCGAATATACGATTCAGGCACACTCTTGGAAATCCCGTAGCATGAGGTCGGATTCAACGGGTGACGCTCATCAATGCTCAAGTATTCCGGCATGCCGTACACAGCAGCAGACGAAGCATAGATAACCTTCCGGACATGGTACATCTCGCACATCCTCAACACATTCAGTGTGCCGAATATGTTCACGCCTGCATCGAACAACGGATTGAGCTGCGACTCCCGAACGTCGATCTGGGCCGCCATATGGATGACTACATCCGGCCGTTCTCTCTCGAACACATCGCTAAGCGACTCATCCCGGATATCGTGTGTGTATAGGACTGCAGACGGATTCACATACTTCGAGCCGGCAGCCCCGGACAAATGATCAACGACAATAGTCTCAATCCGGTTCGACAGGAGCTGGTCCACAATGTGGGACCCTATGAACCCTGCCCCTCCGGTAACTAGTACTTTCATATCAAATAGCTCCTCACGCCCCGATAGGGTGTTGTTTGTACTATCATTTCTCCCAATATCCACATAAGATACAAGAATTATAGAATGAAGGAGTGAATGGACATGGCAAGTTCACCTATTCCAGACGGCTCGGTATCGACGGCGAAGATTGAGAATGGAGCCGTTACCGCGATCAAGCTGGATCCCGAAACGAATGGATTCGTCAACGTCCGGTCATACGGAGCTGTTGGCAACGGCATCAAGGACGACACTGTTGCGATTCAGAATGCGATCGTCGCCGGAACTGCTTCCCGGTTGGGGGTGTTCTTCCCGGCTGGCGTATATAAAGTATCGTCTGCTCGCATGCGCAACCCGGCTAGCGTCGATTGGTGGTGCGTACGAGTTCCGTCAGAATCGAATCTGTTATTCGAACCGGGAGCCAAGCTTGTGCTTGCCCCCAATCCCCCGTCGGACACCCGGGTGCTCGTAATCTCCAACGCTTCCAACATTACATTATCCGGCCTCGTCGAGATTGACGGGAGCGCCTCCACCGTGAAGACGTCGGTCAACGATCAATTGCACGGGCTGTTCATTTACAGTGCGCGAAATATACTCATCGAGTCCGTGTACGCCCATGATTGCTACGGGGATAACATCTTCATCGGAGGGACGGAGGTTAACCCTTCGGTCAACGTGCAGATTGGTTATGCCCGCTGCGAGACGGCTGGACGCAAAAACTTCGTGATCCATTTCGTCGACCAGTTGCATGTCAACTCAGCCGTGCTGAACAACACCCGCGGAGGGGCTCCCAACTTCAACGGTGCCAATTCGCTAGACTTGGAGCCGGATGGCTCCACGGGAACCCGCAGCTTCTATCAACGGTTCGATTCCTTGTCGACGACGGGATTCGGCAACGACCTGTCCGCCGGATTAACAGACGCCATTGCTCAGTTGTGGACTCTGGATATCGGCTCCCTTGATATGCGGGTAGCCGGAACGACCGGGCCAGCTCTGCTGTCGTACGGCTTGACGCTGAAGATCAGCCACCTGTCCATCCAGTCCACGGATCACAAAGCGGGTTACGGATTGCAGACGCTTTATTCGCAATTCATCGATATCGCCAGTGCCCGCTTCACCGGCATCGGCGGTCCCGCCATCTATGCAGCCGCAAGCGGGGGCGGCAAACCTCGGCTGCGCATCGGCTCCCTGGAAGTGTACGGATCCGGCTCTACGCTGGCGAGCGGCGTCCGGATCGACGGCGGAGATCTATTCATCGGGACGATCGATGCACAAGACTTGAGCGGCAACGTTGTGTATATCTTCGCTACGGAATCGAATACGATGGCCACCATCGACAACATGATCGTCCGCAACAGCGGCTCGGGTCAAGTCGTGCTGGTGTCTTCCTACGGCACGGCCCAACCATCCGTTCGTTTGAGCAATGTGGCGGTGTTCGACACCCGCTCGGCGAAGGTGAAGCGTATCCTGGAGTTCGAGACACTGGTCGCCATGCAAGGCACTTCCATCGGTACGCTATACAACCCCTACGCGATCCCGGAATGGTGGTCCACCTATGGCAATTTCAAGAAAGCGCTCCGGCTCACAGGCGGAACTATACTCCCTGCCGTATTCCTCGTGGAGGGAACACCTGAAGGCGTGTTGTCCGCACCAGTCGGCAGCCTCGCGTTGCGTTCAGACGGAACGGCTCAAGCCGCGTTGTATGTGAAGGAAAGCGGTACAGGCAACACCGGCTGGAAAGCCAAGTAAAGAGCTGTACGACGAAAAGAGAACCAGCCGTCACCAGCGCACAACACTCTTCGCATTCTGTATACAGGTCTCGATTGTATCGATAACGCGTGCCTGCTCTCCCTCCGTCATGGAGCTTCCGGAGGGCAGGCATATACCGGTTGCGAACAGTTGATCCGCGACGCTGAATCCTTCGAAATACGGATAGTATCCCGCGCGAGCGAACAACGGCTGCAGATGAAGCGGCTTCCAGACCGGCCTCGCTTCAATGTTGTTCTGCTCCAGGCAGGTCAAGAGCTGCTTCGCCGACACACCGGCATGTTCCTCATCGACTGTGAAGGCGGTGAGCCACCGGGTACTTCGTCCTTCAGCCGCTTCCGGCATGAAGTGAAGTCCGGGAATGGACGCCAGCCGGTCCATGTAAGCTTGGCAGATGTCGCGCCGCCGCTCTACGCGCTGATTCAACTGCTCCAGCTGACCCCGGCCGATGGCAGCGAGTACATTGCTCAGCCGATAGTTGTAGCCCATCTCCGAATGCTGGTAATGCGGAGCCGCATCACGGGCTTGCGTCGCCCAGAAGCGTACCTTGGCAAGCCCTTCTGTGTCGCTCGATACGAGCATGCCGCCGCCGGACGTGGTGATGATCTTGTTGCCATTGAACGAATAGACACCGTAGCGGCCCCAAGTTCCGCTTGCTCGGCCGCGATACGTGGCGCCAAGCGATTCGGCAGCATCCTCGATCAATGCGATGCCGAATCGCTCACACGTGTCGGCAATCGGCTGCATGTCTGCGCTCTGGCCGTACAGATTCACGACTACGGCCGCTTTCGGCGTGAGTCCCTGATCATCCAAATCCCTACAAGCCCGCTCGAACGCCAGCGGACACATGTTCCACGTCTCCGGTTCGGAGTCTACGAACACAGGCTTGGCCCCCAGATACAGAATTGGGTTGGCGCTAGCAACGAACGTCAATGTGGAACAGATCACATAATCGCCCTGACCGACACCTGCCAGACGAAGCGCCAGGTGAATAGCCGCGGTGCCTGAAGAGAGTGCCACGGCCCCAAGCGAACCCGTATAGGCCGCCAGTTCTTGCTCGAATGCATCGACTTGCGGTCCGAGCGGAGCGATCCAATTGGAGTTGATTGCTTGCTCGACATATTCCTTCTCCCGTCCGCTTAGATGCGGGGGGGACAATAAGATGCGCGGCGGGAGGCTTGCTTCCTGATTGCTCATGCCTGTCTCTCCTTTCCAACAATTGAACTCATCTCTAGCGTCGGGTGCCGATACAGAGGGAAGTAATCGTCCTCTACTTGGTTCGCGTAACTGGAACGAATCCGCTCATACAGCTTGGGGAGAAACACCCTCTTCCCCAAATGATAATCAAGTGGTTCCTGATTGGTGGCGAATCCGTGTTTGAATGTGAATAGCTTGTCATTACCCGTATAGCCCCCGCCCAGATGGAACCGTTCGAACCCGTTATCCATCCCCCACAGGGCCGCTGCGTGGATCAACAGCTTCGTAGGCGCCCAGTACTGATAATCCCGGTTCCAACCGCTCAAGTGATAGTGCATCCATGGACGCTCATGCATCACCAAGCAGGCTCCCACCGTCACCTCGCCGTCCATTACCTCGAACAGCTCCAATCGCCCTTCTAGCAATCGGCAAGTCTCTTCAATGAACGTACGGGGGAAATAGTAAAAAGAATGAGCTTGAAGATCATCCAGTGTGCCGTAATACAGCTGGATGAAGGTGTCGATCCGCTCCTCCGGACGTGTTCGCCTTACTACGAACGGAGAGGACTGGAACTTCCGGATATTCGCCTTGTGATTGCGGCAATAGTGCTGAATTAGCCCGGCCTCTGTGCCGACACGCAAATCGATGAAGGCGGTATTCCGACACAGCTGTGCCTCCACATCCTTATAATCCGCTGCGTTGCCAAGCCCTGGATGGAAGCGAACGAACTCGGTCAAGATGCGGCGATCCCGGCAGTACTCGGCGAATGTGATGCCGAATTGTCGGAACAGCTCTTCCCGTTCTGCACCATGCGGCGCATTCGTGATCGGCCCGCCATACCCGTAGGGCGTGCTTATGTCGTACATATCACCCATCAGCCCGAGCTCACTAATCGCTGGAAGGTGGCCGATTGACCGCAAGAGGTACGGGTACACGATTAGCAGATCGTCCTGTTGGTAGACGAACAGCTCCGCTTGCTGCTCCCCTTCAACATCGAACAGGCGGCAGTATTCGCATGAGTAATAGATGTCCTTCATTGGCATGCGGTCCACATAATCGTTCCATTCTGCACCACGAGAGCTATCCAGCACCTCAGTACTCACTATTTAACACCGCCTGATTCTCCAGCATTCGGATCATACGTACGCTTTCGCTGATAGGGGTAAGCCGACGATCCCTTTCGGATAACTGCGCATCCGGCGACAGCACGAGCAGCTTCCGCTCCGCTTCGAGATGGCCCAGCACCCTGGACAGATCGCCGTCCCAGTCCCAATCCGCCTTTTGCGTCTGAATACGGTAATATTGCTCACCAAGCCGCCCAACTTGCACGGTGCCATGCTTCGTTCTAATCTTGAAGGAGGAGAAGCCGTAAGCAGCATGATGTGCCTCTGCCACTGGATACTCATCGACTATAAAGTCCGGCACCTGATCGCCCCCCGCCTCAGCATCACTCGCTGTATCGATGAACCGATTTCCCTCATACCAATAAGTGCGTCCCGCTTCGGTGAATCCCAACCTCTTGTACCATTCGTGCACCCGTTCATTCCAATAGAACACGTCAAGGGCGAGCGTTCGCACCCCTTCCTTCCGGGCGAGCTCCTCACCGTATGCAACTAGACGGGCGCCGATCCCCTGACTGCGACAAGCCGTGTCTACATTCAGGTTATTCAGCACAAGCATCTGTTCCAACCGTCTCCATTCCGCGAAGCCGATGAGTTCCTCCCCTGCATATGCGCCGATTAGCAACGTTGCTGCATGTGAGCCGCACCTGCACGAAGCACGCAAGTATTCGCTATAGCCGGAGCAAGCAAATATGGTACGGGTGTACTCCCTCTCGGGCAAGGATTCCCTAAGCAGTCGGCAGGCTCGTGGAATGTCATCTATTCGCAACGGACCTAATCCGACATTCATGCCGACCCCTCCTTTGTCTGCAACCTGTGCGCGTCCAGAGGCAACTCGTGATGGCCCGGATTCGCGATAATATCTTCCCGACGGATTACTTTTAACACGGTTTTGCATAAGATCCTCACATCCTGACGGAAACTGAGCTGTTCTACATAAGCGATGTCGAATGCGAGCCGCTCGTTCCAAGACAAGCGATTTCGTCCCGATATTTGCGCCAAGCCCGTAACACCCGGCCTTACCGTGAACCGCAGCTTCTCCTGCTCGAAGTAGTAAGGGCTGTAACGCATAAGCAGCGGCCGCGGTCCGATTAAACTCATCTCACCCTTCAGCACATTGATGAGCTGCGGTAGTTCATCCAGACTTAATCTTCGTATGGCCCCGCCGAACGAGACGTAACGTTTGTCATCAGGCAGCAGCTGGCCATTCGCATCATAAAGGTCCGCCATCGTGCGGAATTTGTAAATGTAGAACGGTCGCTCCCCCCGTCCCGGACGCTGCTGCTTGAACAGGACCGGACTTCCCAGCTTGACTCGAATCAATAGCGCCACAACCGCCATCACCGGGGCGAATAAGATGAGCAGAATCGAAGCTCCCACGATGTCGCAACTTCTTTTCCAATATGGGTACATGGAATCCCCCTAACTTAATCCTTGAATAAGCGGTCTCGTAGCAACTTCATCTGCTCCAGATCAGCGCTCCAATAATACACATCATCCCCCACCAGTGGATCGGGTCCGAACTTGTCCTTGCCTGGTATCTGCTCGTAAGTGAAGTCATCCGACTCCATGCCCCGGAACATCCAGGCCAAGCTGATCAAGTCGCTATCCCGGAAGCTCGTGTCGAGGATGTCCTTCCTGCCCGTTCGTATGAGTCCAGCCAGATCTGGAATATGCTCGGGCTTCAGCAACTGCTTGGCCACGGCGCGTACGATACGGAACTGCTCCCGCTGACGACCGAAGTCACCATCTGCCAAGGTGTACCGCTCACGGGCCAGGAACAGCACATGTTGGCCGTCCAACCGTTGTTCCCCTTGCTTGATCGTAATCTCCGGAGTGATCACCACATCCTGCTCGACCATCATCTCGATGCCCCCAATGGAATCGATGAAGTCACGGACTCCGGACAAATTCGTCTTGATGTAATGATGCACGGGGATATTCAAGAAATCGCTCACGGCTTGTATGAGTGTAAGGGTGCCCTGCCGATTGCCGGCCTTCGCCTCGCCTACGCTGTGAGCGTGGTTGATCTTCGTGTAGCCGACCCCTTGCACATACGCCCTCGTATCCCGCGGCACGGAGACGATGTTCACCTTCCGCTTATCCGGCATCACATGGGCTACCATAATGGTGTCTGCGCGCGAGCTCTCCCCGCCCCACGTATCCGTGCCGATCAACACCACGTTGAAGGAAGATGACCGGCTATCGGAAGATGTCTCCGAAGGCTCCTGCCCCTCTTGTTCTATCTGCCCTCCCGGTTCCACCAGCCCTTCCGGTCCCTCTGGAACAACCGGATTCGGCAAGGCCAGCACGTTAGAAGCCGCTGATTGAAAATGGGTTTGCGGATTCAACAGCCCCACGATCCAAATGCTGCCGATGACGACTGCACTTAACAGGAAGATCGCGCCATACCTCCAAGCCGTCTTCATGTTCCCGCATGCAGCTCGACCTTAACCCGCTCTGGTTCGGGCGGCAACTCTGTCTCCTCTTGCAGCCCCAGGTAGCTCGGGATGAGCTGTTTCAGCAATTTCTTGATGGGGTAACCGCCTGTTGCATACTCATATCGCTTGCTTAGATTCTCCAGCACTCCCAGAACGAGAAGGAATTCCGATCGCGGAATGCTAGACGGACGACTGACCATAATCCGGTCGTTCTTCGTGACCATCAGACCTTCCTCTTCGGTCAAGAGCTCTTCGTACAGCTTCTCTCCGGGCCGGATGCCGGTAATGACGATAGGAATATCCTTCTCCGGCTCCAGTCCTGACAGACGTATCAAGTCACGAGCCAGATCGAATATGCGCACCGGCTTGCCCATGTCCAGTATGAACACCTCACCACCCTTAGCTAGCACACTCGCTTGAATGACGAGCTGTACCGCCTCCGGAATCGTCATGAAGTATCGCACCATATCCATATGCGTTACTGTGACCGGCCCGCCGTTCTCGATCTGCCGCTGGAACAGCGGAATGACGCTGCCCCTGCTGCCAAGCACATTGCCGAAGCGAACAGCAGCGAAGGCTGTCTTGCTGGATGTGTTCTTGTCATGAACGATCATTTCCGCCACACGCTTCGTCGCTCCCATGATGCTCGTTGGATTGACCGCTTTATCCGAGGAAATGAGGATAAACCGCTTGACGCCGTATTTGTCGCTGGCCTCCGCCACGTTCTTCGTCCCGATGATGTTATTCTTGATCGCTTCGACCGGATTCAATTCCATGAGCGGCACATGCTTATGTGCGGCGGCGTGATACACAAGCGTTGGGCGGTAGTTATGGAAAATATTTTCGATCCGGGACGCGTCCTGAATGTCGGCTATAATCGGATGAATCGTCTGATCAGGGAACAGTCGACGCAACTCATGCTCGATCTGATAGATGCTGTTCTCCCCGTGACCGAGAAGCAGCAGCTCCCTCGGCTGGAACTTGGCCAATTGCCGGCATAACTCTGAGCCGATCGATCCTCCCGCTCCCGTAACGAGAATCGTTTCATCGCTTAAGCTTTCACGAATTTCTTTCGAATCGATCCTTACCGGCGCCCGGCCGAGCAGATCGTTGACCGATACTTCCCGAATCATGTTGACCGACATTTTGCCATTAAGAATATCGTTCATGCTGGGCATCAGCTTGATCTGGGCCTTGGTCGATTTGCAGATGTCAATAATGTCAGTGACTGCACTGCGCGAGGCGGCCGGGAGGGCAATGACGATATATTCGATGCCCAGCTCCTGGACAACAGCCGGAATGTGATCGCGATTGCCCACGATGGGCAGCCCCATAATCTCAAGCTGCTGCTTGGCCGGATCGTCATCGATGAAGGCGACCGGTGTCATGAACTTGAAGCGGGACTGCTTGATCTCCTTCGCTACCAGAATGCCCGCTCTTCCCGCTCCAACGATCAGCAGCTTGCCGCTTGCCGTAGTCGGTTCTGCCAGCTGGCGAGACGTGTCGCCCCACAGACGGCTGATCATCCGGGACCCGGCAATGCCCAGGAACACATAACCGGCTGCAGAGTAGAGCGAGAGCGGGAGTCGGTAGGCGGGCACAAGCAAATGCGCGATCGCGTTCACCGCGATAACACTTGCGAACGTCAGTCCGCTTGCCTTTAACAACAAGACCAGTTCTTCTAAGCCGGTATACCTCCAGATGCTGTGATACACTTTAAATCCGAAGAAGCAAGCCGCATGGACGATAATATGAATCCCTATCGCGTACGGCAGCATTTGCAAGTACTGCAGGGGGATGTCAAAATCAAACCGAAGCGAGAATACGAATAAAACCGAAGCTGCCACAATGCCTGCATCCAGCAACGCTAACCGAACAAGACGCGTCCTTATCACCATTTCCTTCACCCTCATCGACCGAATGTTCACCAACAACAACGTACATCCATGTACGGACTACCTTTCCCCTGGATGACTCATCGCCGGTTGTCCAGCGGGCGTTGCCGCTTTCCAGGCCGACCCTAGCAGAGCTTCTGTGTATATCGCGTCCATCTCCCCGATTACAGCGGGCAACCCGTAGTCCACGATGCGCTGCACTCCCGCTTCGCCCATGGCGGAGGCCAGCTCCCGATTGCTGCACAGCTGATGCAGCGCATGCGCTGTCGCTTCGGCATCGCCCACCGGGACCAGCATCCCCGTGACGCCATCTGCGACCAGGTCGCGGATGCCGCGGATGTCCGTGCCGATGACCGGCTTGCCAGCAGCCATCGCCTCCATGACCGCACGAGGAAGTCCCTCGCGGTAGGACACGAGTGCAGCGGCATCACTTGCTGCCAGCAGGTCCGGGATGTCTCTTCTGTAGCCCAGCACGTGCACCCGTTCTCGCACACCCAGCCGTTCGGCAAGCTCCAGAAGCGCGGACTCGGACGGTCCCACTCCGGCCAAGAGCAGATGGACGTTCCCAGCTTGACCGTCCCTCAGCCGGCCGAGCGCTTCGATGAGCTGCTTCTGGTTCTTGTTGGCGTTCAGTTCGGCAATACACAGCACGAGGAATGCTCGCTGATCCTGCGCTTGTAGCGGCAATCCCAGCTTGCCACGCAGCTGTGCTCGGGCTGTTGGGGGGAGTTCTACCCTGCTGCCATATACCCCGAGATCAATTCCGACTCCAGGCACATAGACGACCTTCTGCCTGACCGGGAACTTGTATGCGCGCCCCCAGTCCTCGCCGTTCATCGTTATGAGCACATCGGTCCAGCGCGCCATCCATCTCTCCAGCGGATAATAGAGCAGCCAGTTCATAAGCGGCGCTCCACGGAAGAAGTGGAAGCCGTGGGCCGTATATACGGTACAAGGGACTTCTGCCCGCCCCGCAGCCATACGGCCGAGAAACGAAGCAACCGGTGTATGGACGTGCACGAGCCGGAACTGCTCCTTGCGGAAGCTGTCCGTCAGCATCGACAGCGCCCGCAAGTTCTGCACCCGCAGCGGACTGCGACAGATCGGGATGTCGTGGCACACGACCCCCATGTCTTCCAGCCGCTTTCGCCCTTCTCCGGGCTGTGCGTAGGCATGCACCTCACAGCCCTTCTTCTGCAGCAGCTCCATATAGGGTAGATGGAAGCCGGTGAAATGTCCGTATATGGACGCGACGAAGGCTGCTTTCAATCGAGCCGTTCGCGGCTCGCCTTCAGCCAGATTGTTCATACTGTTGACCTCCTTTCCTGACCTTGGCAGGAACTATTCGCTCCTGTAAGGGTGGTTGCTCAGCTGTCAATCGAATGCAAGCTGCATTCATGGCCATCATGAACCACCAGTAGCGTTGGAATAACGCTTCAATGCCCATGGATAGTCCGATCATCGCAGCATGGGAGAGAAGAAATGCAAGGATAACCGGGCGGTGTCTGACATCTGCGGCCCGATAAGAGCGGAACCCGATGACGAAGAACCAGGTCATGAAGCCGACATACACCATGAACCCGATCAGCCCGAACTCCGTCATCAACCACATGGGCGTGTTGTGGATAATAATGCGCAGCTCGTAGTTGTACGTGCCTAGACCGATACCGATCAGCGGGCTTTGTGCGATCCAATCAAATGCCTTGCTCAGAATATCGAGCCGTGATTGAATCTGCGAAGGACGGCTGGCCATCGAGCCGAATACGTCCAGATAGGCCGTACCCTTGTACAGCAGCAGCACGGCGAATGCCACAGCGAATCCGGCTCCAATCTTGACCAACCGGGATGGCTTCATGATGGTTAAGGCGAGCAACACCAGCACGAGACCAATCCATGAAGAACGCGAGAACGTCATCATGATCCCGCCTGATAGTGTAATGGTGGCCACCAGGCCCAACCACCCTCTCAACAGTGGGACGGGGCCGCCACTGGTCATGATGTGGACGGCGAATGCCGTTACAAGCAGCCCCCCGTATGCATTCGGATCGATCAGCATGCCCGACAGCCGACCGTCCATCTCCATGAAGGGGATGCGTACTCCGCTGAAGAAGGCGAACAAGGAAACGCAGTTCAGCCACAGTACGCTAAGCAGAAAGATACGCAGCATCCCATACAGCCGCTCCCAACTGTCTACCGCCTGGATGAGCATGATATACGTCAGCAGCAGTAGGATAAACCCGACATCCTTCTGCAGCAGGGCGTACTTGGTAATGAACCCGTTCCGCCAGATGGAGACGAACGAAGCGAAGATGAAGATGAGCAGCATGCCCCAATGCCAGGAGCTGAACTGTCGCCGGTCGATCTTCAACCGTAAGCCCGCTGCGAACAGACCGAGCATGAGGAACAGGTCGGACGGTGCGAGCCGGAACGCCCCGCCAAAGTCGAATTGGGTAGGCAGGGACAGAATGTATCCCGCGACCGCAAATTTGAACAGCTTGCTGGAGCCGGCGGTGTTCGAGCGACGTAATGTATCATTGTGGCCATGCGTATTCCACACCCCTGCTAAGGACGGCATGTATGCTCCCACTTTCCGATTAGGATGAACCGTCTGGCCATTACGCCGCCGCTTCCCGTTGTACATGACCCTTGGCCTGTCGGATCGCATAGATCAGCACGAGTAGACTGCCTACCGTCTGAACGAGGAGCGAGACAATCGCCCCCGCTGCTGCACCGATCAGGCCAACCTTAGGCACGAGCAGCAGACAAGCCAGCGCATTGCACCCCGCTGTACACGCGAACAACGGAATTTGCACAGTAAATTTGCCGGTCGCCATCATGCCATACCATAGAAACGAAGATACAAACACAAGAATGACCGAACCGAGCAGCCAGACGAACAGCTGCGTCTCTTGGGCCAACTCCCTGCTGTACAGCAGTGTCAGCAGTTCCTTCCCGAACGCCCAGCCCACTATCCACGCCAGTACACTTAACCCGGCACCTAGGGAAGTCATGCGCCCGAGCAATCGAGTGAACTCCGCAAGACGCCCTGCGGCATAACGCTGAGCCAGACGTGGCGTGACAGCTTCGCCAAGCGCGGTCACAACTACATTGCAGGCCACAATCATGTAGGAGAGCGAGGCATATAAGCCAAGGTCATGCTTTCCCCAGAAATAAACGATGACATACTGCGGAATATTCGTGTTGAGTGACATGATGGCGAGTACGATACCTAGTGGAGCACTGGTGCGCAGTAAGGGCAGCAGTCTTCTCCATCCCCATACAGGGAGGAGTGAACTTAACGCGCGGGCCTTGCGGCCTTCGTATACGATCGTAATGCCCAACCATCCGATGATCATGATGAGTAAAGCCAGAACGAGGCTTTGGGTAGGGAGGAATACCAGAGTGAAGATGATCATGGAGCACAAGCCTTTGGCGACTCTGGAGACTGCGATTTGATCAAGCCTCTCATTTTTTTGCAAAATACCGAGCAGGATATCGCTAACCGATTCAATAACCCGATACACACTTATCAGAACAATCACTAGCGTCGTCTCAGCGTCGAATCCACCTAGAAGAGTGATGCCTGTCGTGATGGCCAGAGCCACCGCTGTTGTCTGAAGCCGCAACCCCAGAAATTCGCCGAATGCGTACTGGCCGGACGTATCCACGATCAGAACTGACCGCAGATGCAGATGCGATAACATGAAGACCGGTGCTGTCACAGCTAGGCCAAGCGCGTATTGGCCAACACTAGCAGGGGAGCCGAACTTGCTGAGTACGATCACAATGATGAACTGGGCTCCCGCATAGACGATGTTGCCGAGCAAGTAACGTAGGGCCAGAAGCTTCATCTGCTTCAGCCCTTTCCCGTGGACGACGTCCATTCGGCGAAGTCTTCTCCTCGGAATGCATAGCTTCTGTCACTGTTCCTCTGACCGTTTAACACCGCTCCAAGTAGATGTGCCCCATGGTGCTCAAGCAGTTGCTTCGCTGTRTTCGCATGCTTCTGCAGTACTTTGCCGGATTTCACGACGAGCAGCACCCCCTCGGCCATCCCCGCCAAAGTTATGGCATCCGAGAACGGCATCAGCACCGCAGAAGAATCGATGACAATCGTGTCCCACTTCTCATGAAGCTCCCTGAACAGCTGCCTCATTCCTTCCGAGCTGAGCAATTCTGCCGGATTCGGTGAGACGGGTCCTGATGGCAGCACGTACAATCCTGGTGAATCCCGAATGGAATAAACGCAGTCCTTCAACTTCGTCTGATCGACTAGAATGCTGGTCAGTCCAATCTGGTTTGGAAGGTCGAAGGCATCATGTACGGCCGGTGTACGCAGATCCCCGTCCATGAGCAGCACCCTCCTTCCCGTCTCCGCCATGGCCGCCGCGAGATTCACGGCTACAGTCGATTTCCCTTCCCCGGGAAGAGAGCTGGTAACGAGAACCGACCGGATCTCCCCGCCTACCCGGGTATATCGGATGTTCGTGCGAATCGTGCGGAACAATTCCGCACTAGCTGATTTCGGTTGGTCCAGGCAGTACAATCTTGGCGTTGTCTTCTTCATAGCTGCTTGCTCCCTTTGGTGATTTGGATTTCGACTTCAACCGCCGCTTGCGGGGCTTTAGCTTGCCTACCGTCCCAAGCAGCGGGAGCTGCAGCTCGACCTCGATGTCTTTGGCACTATTGACCGTTTTGTCCAACATCTCCCTTAAGATGGAAATCCCGATTCCGGCCATGAGCGCCAGTCCGAACGCCACAACCATATTGAACATTGGCTTCGGCGTAATCGGGATCGAAGGCAGCTTGGCCTGATCGAGGAACAGAACATTCTCCACCCCCATGATCGACCGGATGTTATCGTAGAACGCCTCCGCAAAGCCGTTCGCGATGTCCGCAGCCCGCTTCGGGTCTGAATCGGTCGCGATTACTGTCGTAAGCAGCGACTCACTGCTCGTCCGGGTCTTGATCTGCTCCAGCAGCTTCTTCGGGGTAATCTCCAGCTGTAGACGCTTCACGACTTCATCCGCGATCCGGTTGCTTCGGATAATTTCCCCGTAGGTTGTCACCAACTTCTGTCCAGCTACAATGTCGTTGATCGCTTGCTGCTGCTTGTCTCCTTGAATAAGAAGAGAAGCAGTCGCCTCGTATTCCGGCTTCAGAACGTAGTAGCTGACGTACCAGGCGAGTGCGAGCGCAGCAATCGACAATGCCGTGATGAACAACAGTCGGCGTTTCACCAGTTTCAGTATGCTGCCCAGTTCGAATTCCATCGTCCATTCTCCTTACTTCTTGATGTCTTACGACTTGCTACAACGCTTCAATTGTTTGTTGCACAGTATTATCTTATTCTTGTCCTTCCAGGTTATGTCTAAGTGGAAACAAAACATAAATGATGGAATACGCCACTTGCGATAGGCCCCGCATTCGGCCCTTTTCGAGTGCTTCTTTTGTGAACGTTGTAAGTGCAGCAAGCACAAAACCCGCTTATTAGGCGGGTTCTGAGCATATCCAGTATCATCATATTTCTCCAACTTCCATGTTATGTCTAATAGGCGATAAATCGTGGATTCGTTAAAACCCTTTTGTCCGGATCGCAGAGAGGTCCTTGGTTGTTGAGTTTCGTTATTTTATCGACAAGATCTCGATTTCGCCCGAACTACAGCCAAAAAGTTGCACTTTCGCAGCAATATGGCACATTCGGATGTAAACGGATCAAAAATCCTGCACTTTTGCAGGATTCGTGCGTATGAGCTCCACAACAATGCTTTCTGCATAGTGCCATCTTCCCGAATCTCGACTGAACCCCATTTATTCGACCAGATTCCCCCAGAACCTCGGAAAACACAAAAAGACCGTCTCCTGTGGAACTCCCACTCCCACACGAGACAGCCTTTTTATGAACCTTCAATCCCTTACGCTCTGATCTTAGACATAACCTGGTTTCAACCCACACCCCCGTTCGGGAGCGACCTACTTCCCTGTAGTAAAATCCCATCCCCGTTTGCAAGATCTGGTTGCCTGATACGTTAAGCTACACTCCACTGCACATCTATCAATAGAATAGACAAATGCACATGAATTAGTTGTTTTATACCCGCTACCTTAGAAATAATAAGAGTGGGTTGCTGCTAAAAAGTTAGTTCCTATGGACTAATAATTTCGCTATAGGATCAAAAAAACCTTCATTTTTTTCAATTCTCAATAAATATAATTCCTTTGCACTAATAGTACCTATAGCAATTTCAAGTACAAATCGAAAGTCCGATCCAACACTTTGCTAATCAAGGCAAGAAAGGGGGCAGAATCTCCTTCTGTATGTGCGAAATCAAGGCCAGCATAGTACTCCGCCCTCTCTTCCTTCTCAATCACAATCGGTGGATAGCCACTCTTCATCAATTCGAAATTCAGCAACAGACGGGCCGTTCTGCCGTTACCATCAACGAATGGATGAATCCCAACAAAGTCGACATGGACCCAAGCAGCCCTCTCGATGGGATGTTGTTGACGACCCTCACCTTCATACCATAGCAGGAACTGTTCCATTAGGGGTTGAACTTGAGTGGCGTCAGGAGGAATATGATTAGCACCACTGATGAGCACGTTCTCCTTACGGTAAACGCCGGCATACTCATCCTGGATTCCTTTCAGAATCAACCTGTGAATACTCTTGATCTGCCATTCGGATAATGGCTCCTGCCTGCTGATAATCTCTTCTATATATAAAATCGCATCTTTATGATTGATAGCTTCCAAGTGCTCATGGATCGTCTTACCGCCTACCGTAATCCCTTCCAGGGCAACCTTTGTTTCAGATAGGGTAAGTGTATTTCCTTCTATTGCATTCGAATGATAGGTCCAGTTCACAATGAGATGTTCTCTAATGCTGCGCAAAGTATGCGTAGGGAATGGCCTCTTCTGATCCAGCAGGTGCTTCTTGTTATCGATGCTTTCAAACATAGGACTATCCCCCTTCGTCATTCTCATGTATCCCGCCCATTTGAATCTATCAATAGTATTGACGGGATTTCCACTGCCTACACACATAATAATAGTGTCTCAACTTCTATTGTAGCGCTCGGAAAGCTTTTAATCTACACTTGCTCCCCCGCACGATTACCTAGAGAAAATGAACAACCGTACCCCAGATTCTGACTTCTTCCCGACATATTCAGAGGTCACACTCGGAGTAAAGGATGCCATGCCATTCACCCGTTGTACAAGTAAAAGACGGCAAAACAATCCGATTACACCAAAGGCTTGACAGACTCCTTCGTGCAACACGAATTGTTATGCCGCTCACTTCAAAGTTCCCGATCAATGGTTTGCCTCTTGGGGGCTGAACCCGTTTAAGAAATCATAATCCATACCGCTCTAACCCTTTCCCAGCGGTTGATGGAAGAGCTCACCACTATTCTTCCGCACGTCAGATGACTTATGTCCATCATAATATAATCTAACGGATCTGGGCAGAGGAAAAAACGTCTAACAGCTACAGCTTAATGATCTGTTCCCCATACGACTGATGCTTGCGGAAATCCGGCATTTCCATCATCCGGCCCCCGTTCATAATGGAGAGCTCGGACAATAAGCCGACCGCCGTCCATTCGCACGCATCGTACACATCAATGGCTGGCTTAACCCCTGTGAACACCGCGTCCACGAAGTCTTGCACGATGAAGAAATCGCCGCCCCAATGCCCGGTCTTCCGCTGCTCTTCCGTCGCCTGCTTGTATCGCTCAGGCAAATAATCATAGTAGTCCGTCAGCGGTTTCCATTCGGGATGGCTTCCTTGCACTTGATCGGACTTGAGGAACAATTTGTGCGTATCGCCTAGCCCCCGCGGTGCCTCGTAACAACCTTTCGTGCCTTGCAGCGTATAGTAGCTAAGATTATGCGGCCGTTCCGAGATGACATCCAGCCTCAGCTTAATGAGCTTGCCGCTCTCCATCCTGCACAGCGTGAGGGACGTATCTTCCTGCCGGAACTGCGGCGCCGTATGCCAGCCTGTGCCTACACAGGAAACCTCCTTGATACGGTCTCCCTTGAACCATTGCATGACCGGCCCCAGGCTGTGAGTAGGATAGAACGCCCCGCGCTTGCCGAATTGCCAATAATTCCGCCATGACGTCTTCTGACTGCCATCCTCCGGCCCCTGGAATCGTCGATTGAAGCCGAGCGCCAGCTCCTTATTCTCATGTAGATACTCGCCTTCGCCGAAATACACCTCTCCGAACAACCCTTGCGACACCATGTTAGATATGATCTGGACTTCCGGTATATAGCAATAGTTCTCGGCCATCATGTACACCTTATCGTGCTTCTCTGCTGCTTCCTTCAGCCACCACAGTTCGTCCATCGTCACGCCGGCCGTTACTTCGCACAGCACATGCTTGCCCGCTTCCAACGCTTGAATCGTTTGTTGCAAGTGGAATTGCATCGGCGTGGCGATGACAACCGCGTCGATGTCGGATTCCAGCATATCTTCATATATGCGGTATGTATGCGGAATGTTGAACCGCTTGGCCTGATCCATCAACACGCCTTCATGCAGGTCACACAGGGCTACAACCTCCGCATTCGGCAGCGCTTGAAATCCCAATAATGTACTTAGTCCTCGTGCTCCGGCGATTCCTACTTTCAAAGTCACAAAGCTCCACCTCGATTCCATCTGATTTGAAATCAACGGGCGGACAACACATTGCTGTGCAGCCGCCCGATTCTCGTTCGCTTTATTTCATTTGTGCAAACCAATCGTTCGCTTCCTTGGTCAATTGGTCACCGCCGCTTGACTTCCATTTGCTCACGAATTCATCGAATGCATCAACCGGCTTATCCCCTGTAATAATCGAGATGTAGTACTGATCACTCAGCTTATTCAGCTCCGCCAAATACTTGCCTTCCGACGGCAATGGAGACAGCAGCTTGTTGGTCATGCCTCCCTTGGCGAACGAATTGGCTTCTGCCCACTTGGCGCTTATCTCATTCCGTTTCTTCGAATACTCTGGCAGCTCCAACGATTCCATCACGTTGTTCGCGCCCATCTTCTCCAAGTCTTGCGACTGCAGGTTGTTCTTCAGTAACGGAATTTGGTTCTTGTCGAAATCCCAGTGCTTGCCCTGAACTCCGAACATGGCCGTTACGTAATTCTCATAGGATGTCGCGCTGATCGCTTCGATAACTTGCAGAATCTTGGCTAACTTGTCCGGTTCTTTCTCCAGCTTCTTGCCGAAGGAGATGAACTGACCAGTCAACATGCTCGCTTGTGGAGCTCCCAACTTGCCGTTGGGGCCTTTCGGTGGCATGCCATACAGCATAGCGTCAGCCGCTTGCGGATTGACCTTCTTCACTTCCAAGTAATCGTGGGAGACGCCGTCTCCTTCGAACAAAAGCGGTTTCCAGTGGTAGTAGACACCCAATGAGCTTAGCCCGATCCGTCCGTTGATGAAGGCGTGGGATAGTGCCCAATAGCCGCCTTTATTCTCGCCCGTTACGAATTCTGGATCAATGACTCCTTCTTTGTACCATTTGCTGAGTAGCTTCAACGCTTCCTTCATTTCAGGCTGAACGCCGCCGTATACCAGCTTCCCATCTTTCTCTGCCCAATAATTAGGCTGATAACCGTAGGCTCCGTACACCAGGCTGAGAGACGATTGGGAAAGTCCGTATGTGTCCTTCTTCCCGTTTTTGTCCGGATCTTCATTTGCAATCTTATATACCGCTTTCTCGAATTCGTCCAGAGTCTCCGGCGATTTATCGATGCCTACATTTTTCAGCCAATCCCCTCTCCATACGATCGGCGAACGGAAGGTACTGTAGAAGCTCAGCTTCGGAATCCCATATATTTTACCGCTTACTTTGGCATAGTTAAACGCATTCGGGAAGCTCTTCTCGGTCATAGCATACACGTTTGGCRCATATTTCTTCAGCATATCGAGCGGAATTTCCGCCAGAATGTCCTGGCTGGCATACTTCTGCAGATCGCCGAACGATCGGACTGCCATGCGATCCGGAATTTCACCGGAAGCGAATTTCAACCCCAAGATGTCCGTGTACTTCGTCGATTCGATATTCCATACGTCCAGATCAACCTTGAGTTTATCCTCCCAATACTTGACCATCTCGGCATCTGCATCGACCGGCATCGACTGACCGGATACCCAGGAAATCTTGTAGGTCTTCCCGTCCTTCGGTGCCGTTGGATCGGTTTTCTTATCCCCATCCGCCGTCTTGGTTGGTTCACCACTCGACTTAGGAGCGTTGGAACCGCTGTCTTGGCTGCACCCTGCAAGGAATACGAGCATCAGGCTTAAGGCGGCGGCTGCAATCTTCGTTGTCTTCGTTGTTTTGTAGTGCATGATGTGACCCTCCTCTAATTAGATTTATAGCATCAAATTTGCAAGTTGGATACTTACAAATGTTGTGCACTGCACTTAGCCTTTCAAAGAACCAACGAGTACGCCTTTGACAAAATACTTTTGCAAGAACGGGTAGAACAAGATAATCGGGATAATCGATACCATGACGGTAGCTGCCTTGATCGTATCCGGGTTGACGACCTGATTCGGATCGCCCAGCTGATTTACATCCAACATATCCTGCGTCCCTTCCAGCACGATTCGCCTCATGACCACCTGCAGGACGTGTTTATGCGAATCCGTTATATAGATCATGCTGTCGAACCAAGCGTTCCAGTGTCCCACTGCACTCCACAAGATGAGGGTGGCAATGATCGGCATGGAGATTGGGATGATGATCTTGAACAAGATGACGATCTCATTGGCACCGTCGATCTTGGCGGATTCCTCCAACGTTTCGGGCAGCGACATGAAGTAATTCCGGGCTATAATCATGGAGAACGTGCTGATCAAGCCGGGCAATATGAGCGCCCAAGTCGTGTTCATCAAGCCGAGCCCCTTAATTAGCAAGTAATTGGGAATCAGTCCTCCGCTGAAGAACATCGTGAACACGATGAAGGTCGTCCAGAAAGTACGGTGTGGAAAATATCGTTTGGCCAGCGGATAAGCCGTGAAAACCGTGAAAATAACCGAAAGCGTCGTACCTAATACCGTTCGAATTAACGTATTCGTGAAGCCACTGAGAATGAAATCATTGGTCAGCACCTTCTTATAATTCGCCCAGGTCATCTCTGACGGGATAATATGAAACGTATTCATCGTCACGCTGCCCGTACTCAAGGATACTGACAACATGTGCACGAACGGATAAACCGTACATAAACACAACACAATCATGAACAAGCTGTTCACCCAGTCAAACCACGTCATTCGTTTCGCAACCATGTTAGTTCTCCTTCCTGTGCGTCTGATCTACCATAAGCCGTAGTCGTTGATTTTCTTAGCGATATAGTTGGCCATCAGGATCAGCACGAAGGCGATAATGTTGCGGAACAATCCTACTGCCGTGGCGAAGCTGTATTCCATATTGACCAAGCCCATTCGGTACGTATAGGTGCCTAATACATCGCCTACGCCGAGAACAGCCGGATTCAACAAATTGTACACTTGGTCGAAGTCATCGCTTACCAGTCGTCCAACCGCGAAGATTAGCATGATCGTAATGACCGGTGTCATGGCGGGCAGCGTCACGCTCCACACACGCTGGAGTCGACCCGCTCCATCCACGGTTGCCGTTTCATACAGCTCCGGGTTCACCCCTGCGATGGCCGCCAAGTATACGATCGTGCTCCAACCTAGCTCCTTCCATATATCCGACGCTACGAGCACCGTACGGAACCATTCGGGGTTGCCGAGGAAGTAGATCGGCTTCATTCCCATCGCCTGCATGATCAAGTTCACCGGACCCGATGACGGGGAGAGGAACGAAACGGCCATCCCGGCAAGTACGACCCAGGATAAGAAGTGTGGGAAGTAACTGACGGTTTGCACGACTTTTTTGAAGAAGGCCCGGCGAATCTCATTCAAGAGAAGCGCGAAAATAATCGGAATCGGGAAGCCAAATATGAACTTGTACAGGCTAATGATCAGCGTGTTGCGGAACACTTGCCAGAAGCTTGGTACCGCGAACAAATCTTTGAAGTGCTCTAGTCCGACCCATGGACTCCCCAATATGCCAAGGCTAAACTTATACGACTTGAAGGCGATGATGACGCCGTAGATCGGGATGTAATGAAACACGATGTAATAGACGACCGCAGGCAGGAATAACAACGTCAAGTATTTGTATTTCCAGTAAGCGTGGAATGAACTTGTGCCTCGTCTCGTGCCTCTCCCGGTTCCCGCTGCCGAAGCTCTTCGTGCGACAGTTGATTGGTTGTGCTCGTTGCTCATCGATTGGCTCCTTTATGCGTTTGCTTATTGCCACCATAGCCGGACCAGGCGGGTTCGAGCAATAGAACTATCTTTGAATAATCGAACTTTCTCCATTTCCGCCGC
This sequence comes from Paenibacillus sp. P4_E11, assembly GCF_056401635.1. NCBI lineage: Bacteria > Bacillati > Bacillota > Bacilli > Caryophanales > Paenibacillaceae > Paenibacillus > Paenibacillus sp. P4_E11. Next base: position 71,001 of record NZ_JBFUIX010000015.1, read on the forward strand.
AGCGATTTCTTCGGAACATCGCACTTTCTTCAGATGGAACCGCGAATAAGAAAAACCCAGCCTACGGCCAGGTCCTTAGTGGTTGAGTTTCGTTTGGCGCGTGGGGAGGGAGTGAACAGGAGGTTCCACCCGCTGTTGAAATCGATTCCTTTGATTGGAATGTTGTCGTGGTTAGGAATCGGTTTCAAAGGCGGACGCTTCGCTTCTCCACTCTCCTGCTCACTCCCTTTTTGTTCTGCTTTCCTTCAAGGAGTTTCCTTTGTCCGTACGCTCCGCGTCCGGTTTTTCCGAGTCCAAGATGATCCCACGTAATCACAGGACATCCAATAATCAGAATCAATATTTTTTTTGAAATTAACATACAGGCTGATTGTCGATTCTATCGACGAGTTAACTTATCCAACTACCGTTTCTGACTCCATCCCAGCCAAGATAACCGAATTTGCTCCCAGGCCATATCAGTTGAAAAAGGAAAAACCCCAAAACTTATAAATTCTTATATGTTAACAAAACAACGATCCCCCACCATCCGGCTGAGGCAGCCTGGACTAGGGCGATCGTTGCACCATTTCATGCTATTTACCTTGCTTGTTCATGTAGTCGACATATTCCTTCTCAGCATCCGCTGTAGCCGGGTACCATTCCTTATCCAGGAAGTCCTTGAATTGCTGCTGCGAGATTTGGCCTTGGATGAACTTCATCTCTTGATCGTCCTTCTTCTTCACCAAATCCGGAATGGCGCTGTTCAAGTTCAGAATCTTAGGCGAACGAACGGCTGGAATGTTGATCACTTTCATTTGCTTCAGCGCATCATCCAGCTGTGCCTTGTATTTGGCGAGACGCTCCTCGGTGTCGGCTCCTTCAATTGTGGACGCACTGCCGTCAATCGCATTGGCCAGCGTCATGTAGGTACTCGTCAAGGTGGTCAGCTTCGTGTTCTGATCCGCTGTCCGGCTGATCTTCTTCGTCGCCGGGTCATACGAATCGAACGTTAGTCCTTTCACGCCAATCTGCAGGAGCGCGTTCGCTTCGGTCGTATTGCCCCAATCCAGGAACTTCAGCACCGCATCGACATTCTTGCTCGACTTCGGAATCATCCAACCGCCCCATACCGCCGGTTGCACCCAGTCCGAAGCGACTCCGTTTGAGTCCTTCAATACCCCATGGAACGTATACTTCTTGTCGGAATCTTTATCCTTGGCCAAGTTGCCCATAACCGCATATTGATGGGAGTAGATGATCCCGATCTTGCTCTGATTCAGCTTGTCTTGATCGACGTAGATCTTATTGATCAGGAATTCCGGATCGATCAACTTCTCGTCATTCAGCTGCTTCAGGTAGGTCAGGTACGGAATGTAGCCTGTCATTTTCTCGCGAATCTTGTAGCTGCCGTCTATATCCTTCGCCCCGATCACGACCGGAAGGCTGAATGCCGAAGCAAGGAAGTTCGACGCGTTCCAGATCGTATTGCCGCCCAGTGTCGGGTTGGAGAAGCTGACGCAATATGTGTCGGCCTTGCCGTTGCCGTCTGGATCGTTCTTCGTGAACGCCTTGCACACATTCGTGAACTCTTCTAGCGTAGTAGGCGCCTTCAATTGCAGCTTATCGAGCCACTGTTGATTAATCGTATAACCCCAGTGATTGACTACGTTCGGTCTGGGGATCATGTAGATTTTGCCGTCGTTCACTGACTTGACGCCATCCCACATTTCCTTCGTAATGTTCTTCGTCAGATTCGGGTACTTGGCAATCTTGTCATCGAGCGGCGTGAGCAGGCCGTTCTTCGCCCACGTCTCCATGTTGGCATCCGCGCCGCCCCAGTTGTACACCAGGTCTGGTAAATCGCCGGAAGCCATCATGACCTGCAGCTTGTCGACATAGTTGTTGATCGGAGGCGCTTCGATCGAGAGCTTGACATTCGCCAGCTTCTCGACCTCCGCTACGACCGGATTGTTCTCCAGCACGATGCCGGCATTCACCCGGTTGAACATCTTGATCGTAGCCGGTGCCGCCGGTTTGGCGCTTGCCCCTGCACTTGGAGTCGTGGTAGCTGCGTTCTTACTCGTGTCCTTGCTGTCGCTGTTGCTGCCACATGCCGCCACAACCGGTACGATCAGCGTCAATGCAGCCAAACTGCGTGCGAAATACTTGACCTTGACCACCTTTTGTCCCATACCCAACTCTCCCTTTGACTGTAAGATCTATTACAACTGCAAGCAAGGCTGGCAGCTATAAGCAAATAGTGAAGCCAATGAATTCGGTTAGCCCTTGATGGAGCCCACCATTAGGCCTTTCATGAAAAACCGCTGCAGAAACGGATACACGAGAATGATCGGCAGCGTCRCGAAGATGATGATCGCCATCTTGATTGTGAAGACCGTCACCCCGGCACTGCTCGCGTCCATCGCATCCTTCGCAATGCCCCCGTCATCGACAACCAAATCACGGAGAATGAGCATGAGCGGCCATAAGTCTCGCTTGGATGTGTAGATGATAGCCGAGAAGAACGTGTTCCACTGCGTAACGGCATGGAAAATGACGAACGTTGCGATCGCCGGCTTCGACAGCGGGATAATGATGCGGGTCAGCACGGTAATCTCGTTGGCCCCGTCAATGAACGCCGATTCCTCCAAGCTAGGCGGAATTTCACTGATGAAATTTTTCATTAGAATCAGGTTGTATGCGCCAAGTGCTCCTGGCAGGATCATGCTCCACAGCGTGTTGTATAGATTCAGATCCTTGACGAGGAAGAAATTCGGAATTAACCCGCCGTTAAAGAACATCGTGAACGTGATGAGCATGAGGATGGTATTGCGGCCCTTCAGATCCTTCTTCGATAGCGGGTAAGCCGAGACTAGCAGCAGCGCAATATTGAGTGCGACCCCGAGCACCGTGATCAGAATCGTATTCCGGTACCCGGACCACATGAGCGGCATCTGGAAAATTTGTCGATACGCGCCGAACTCGAAGTGACTCGGGAACAGCAGCAACGGATTATCCAGGTATTCCGAATAAGGAGTGACAGACAGGACGGCTACGTAATAAAAAGGAAACAAGCATGCTAAGGCGAAAATGCCGATGCACAAATAGTTAATGATGTCGAATAATCGGTCGCTGATGGATCTAATCTTCACGGCAACGGCCTCCTTCTCGTGATGTGAGGAACGGGATTGGCAGTGTACGGCGGGCTACCATATACCTTCCTCCTTGAACAGCTTGGCTATCGTGTTGCCAATCAGCAGGAAGATCAGCCCGATGACCGAGGTGAACAGCCCTACCGTCGTACCGAAGGAGAAGCGCCCTCCCAAGATACCGACTCGATACGCGTACGTCTCGAACACTTCGGATACGTCCAGGTTCATCGGATTCTGCAGGACGAAGATCTGCTCGAAGCCGTTGCCCATAATCTGGCCGAGCCGCAGCAGGAACAGCACGACAATCGTCGATTTGATGCCCGGCAGCGTGATGTACCACAATTTCTTCAGCCTGCCCGCCCCATCGATGCTCGCCGCCTCATACAGCTCTGAGTTGATGCCCGCAATTGCCGCGAGGTAGATGATACTGCCCCAGCCGGATTCCTTCCAGATGCTGCTCAGGATAACGATAGGTCGGAAGTAGTCGGGATCGGCCAGGAAGAAGATCGGGTCGAGCCCCAGCTTGACCAGGAAAATATTCACCACGCCCCACGTCGGGGACAAGAAGTTGACGAGAATGCCGCCGATGACGACCCAGGAGATGAAGTGCGGCAAATAAATAATCGTCTGTGACACCCGTTGGAAAACTAGGTTACGCATTTCATTCAGGAAGAGTGCGAGCAGGATCGGGAACGGGAAGCCGAATAGGAGCCGCAGGATGCCCAGATAGAACGAATTCCAGAACACCGTATAGAAGTCGCTCAACCCGAACATGTACCGGAAGTTATCGAGCCCCACCCAGGGACTTCCCAGAATGCCCTTCGCAAAGTTGAAGTCCTTGAACGCCATGATGACACCGTACATCGGGATGTAGTTGAAGATGAAGAAGTAGAGCACGCACGGGATTAGCAGAATGTACAAATATTTTTTTTGATTCAAGTAGCGGAGCGCCTGTCTCCAACTGCCGGACATACCCATTTCGTTCACCTCGGATCGTTGTTGTTGGCTTAAGTGTACGGTTTCCGGGTCGAGTGAACATCTAAGAACTATGGGGAAATGGATACGATTTTTAGGTGGGGGATGTTCAAATGCAGGGGAATAAGGGGACAGCGCAGAATCTAAAGATTTTATCCGTTTCTCAATTATTGCTAGCTGTCGGATGTGCTGTAACCGATTACAATGAAGATGACATGTACTTTCGTATCGGAGGAATTCACGGCCCCATGAAGCATCCATCGCTCATCCGTTACATCAATCAGCATTTTAAAGTGAAGCTTATTCTTAGCCTCTCGGTCATTATTATCGTCTGTTCGATCGTCACGGGGTATGTGTCCTACCGGATCAACCTGAACTTGTTCGAGGGCGAGATCAGCAAGCAATATCTGAAGACGAGCGAGCAGACGAGTGAGCAGATCGGATTCAAAATCCAGGATATCTACCGGATCACCGACTTCGTGTTCTTCCATCCAATGGTGGAGCAGTACGTGCAGAGTATGCACGCCGCGCCGGCGGATGGGGAGAGTGAAGCTTACCGGAACTTCATGCTAGAGCGCGAGCTGACCTCGATGCTATTCCCGCTCAAGTACGAATCGCCGCAAATTCGCGGGCTATATATCGTCGATCTGCAGGGGCGGAACGTGTATTTTAACCAGTCTACCGCATCGATTCAAGTGCAGTTCCCTGAGTTCTACGATCAGATCAAGGGGGCCATGAAGCCAAGCTCTGCGGAAATCGTCTGGCAGCGTATGCAGATTACGGATTCATCGGAGCCCTCTAAGAAGAAGAGCAACCTGGTCGCGGCACGCTGGTTGAAGTCGACGAAGCAGCAGACTGTGTATGGGATGATGATTCTCATTCTGGACGAGACGTTTCTCGGCAGCTCGCTCGATCCGCTGATGGCAGGCCGCACCACAGGGGCGTATATCTACGATCAGAACAACAAGCTGCTATACAGCCGGGAACCGGAAGGCCGGGAGGGCTACGAGCCCCAGCTGGACAACCGGGCCGGCATGTTCATCAAGCAATTGGACAATGAGGATTTCTTGTTCGTGAAGAGCATATATGAGCCGCGCTCCTTCACCTTGGTAAGCGGCATCTCGCTCGCTGATATTAAGGCGAAGGGGAGAAGCGTCTACCAGCTCGCCCTCGTATCAGGTCTTGTCAGCGTCTTACTCATGGCGCTCAGTGTCTCGTTCTTCAGCGGCAAGATGCTGCGTCCTCTTCATATGCTCGTTCGGGCGATGCAGCGAGTGAGAGAAGGCAGCTTCCGCGAGGTCATCCCGAAGACATCGAATGATGAATTCGCCTTTCTAGCAGACAGCTTCAACAAGATGGTCGCCGACATTCAATCGCTCATTCAGGAAGTGTACGTCAGTAGGCTGAGTGAGAAGGAAGCCGAGCTGAAGGCTTTACAGGCTCAACTGAACCCGCACTTCCTGCATAATTCATTGAATACGATCTATTGGAAAATCATGTATTTGTACGACGATGCCGAGACGGCTTCGCTCGTGACCAGCTTGTCGGAGCTGCTGCGCTACTCACTCGCCTCGATCTCGACACCGAGCACATTTCAGGATGAGCTGACCCAGATTCGCAACTACATGACGATTCAGGAAGCACGGCATGGCGAGGAGCTGACCGTACGGATCGAAGCGGAAGATGAACTGCTGCAAGGTCGGATGCAGAGACTGCTGCTCCAACCGTTGGTGGAGAACGTGTTCGTTCACGCCTTCCAGGATCAGACGTCTGATAAACGACTATCGATTCGAGCCTTCCTGCAATACCGCCAAGGCGCTCAGCTCATTATCGAGATCGAGGATAACGGTTGCGGCATGCCAACGGAGACGATTCGACGTGCGATGGAGGACCAAGGGCTCTACGATGAACGGCGGGATCGGGAAAGCATCGGCATTCGCAACGTGGCGCGGCGCATCCATCTGGTGCACGGCGAGCCGTACGGTCTGGACATTCGGCCACTGACCCAGGGGACGCTTATCCGGCTTACATTGCCATACGATATCCATCCTATCAATCCTAACGAAGGAGGAGCGGAAGATGACACGCATCGTGCTGGTTGAAGACGAGCCCTTGTTCCGCAAAGGGCTGGCCAAGATGATCGCCGGTTCCGGCACGAGTTGGACCGTATGCGGGGAGGCGGATAACGGGCAGGAAGCGGAACAACTCATCGCCGATTGCCAGCCTGACCTGGTCATTACCGACATTCGGATGCCGATTATGGACGGGCTGGAGCTGCTGAAGCGAGTGAAGACCCGGTTCCCTCACATTGAATTCATCGTCATTACGGGTTATCAAGACTTCCAGTATGCGCAAACCGCACTGCGTAACGGTGCGTTGGATTTGCTAGTCAAGCCTTGCAGCAAGTCAGATATAGATGAGGTGCTGGCTAAGGTGGACGCTCTCCTGTCAGAGCGGCAGGCGATAGCACGAAAGGCGGCGAGCGAGCATCAGTTGCGGCTGGAGAATACATTGCGCTCGATCTTCCTTCGTCTCCCCTATCCGGTAGAACTGCTCACGGAGTTGGAACGGACCGTTGGCGGCCAAAGGCTCATTGTGTTCCAGATCGTCGACTTCTTCCCTGCGCACAAGCAATTCAAGAAACACGATGTGCCGCTCCTGCAATTCGCCGTTCTGAACATCATTAGCGAGATGCTGGACAACCACGGATTATCCGGCACACTGCTGTTGATAGAGGCCGGACGATTCGGCTTGCTGCTGCAGCCCTCGGCCAAGGAGCGACTGTTCTGCGAGTCGGTATGTACAACGATTACACCGTTATTGGGGCTGACGGTGCATGCCCGCGAGGGCGGCCTCGTGCCACGTCTCCTTCAGCTGCCTGACATGTATGAATCGGTTGCTGAGAAGGCGCGCCCCCTTCCTCCTGCGGTTAGCGACGCTCCGACCGGCAACGGTGTAGACTACGCCTTCCCGATTAATCGCGCCAAGCAGCAGTTGATCAGCGCACAGACGGTCGCTTTCATCACGGCTGGACAAGCGGAATCGCTTCGGAGTTATCTCGGCGAGCTGATCCATGAGATTGGCAGCTATGGTCTGGAAACCGATACATGGAAGATCGAGGCACTATCGCTTAGCTTCGCGCTATTGGATACGGCTCGCAAGCAACTGGAAAGCGCGTACGACCCGAAGGCACTCACGGAGCGCATCGGTAAGCTTCACGAATGTCGCACGATGGAGGAAGCCCGCTACTGGATGACCGTGGAGACAGAGACCTTCCTGCGGGTGTTCCAGGATTGGCAGATGAAGTACAGCGTCAGCGCGATCAACCGGGCGGTCCGGTATATTGAGGAGCATTATGCTGAGCCGTTATCGCTGCAGCAGGTTGCCTCCCACATTCATCTGAATGCCGCTTATTTCAGTCACCTGTTCAAGAAAGAGACGGGACGCAGCTTCGTCCAATTTCTCATCGACCTGCGGATGGAGCGGGCGAAGCAGCTGCTGTCCAATACAGATATGAATGTGACGGAAGTGTCCGGCGTGATCGGGTACGATTTGCCGAACTATTTTGCCAAGCTGTTCAAACAAGCGACCGGCTATTCGCCCAAGGAATATCGCAAGCTGTACCAGAGCTGAAGTGTGGGATCATACTGTGTGGAAGGGAGAGACCGCCATGGTAACTAGCTGGAACAAGGGTGTCTTCTCGATGCTCATCGGAGCGGCGGTCCTCTTGCTTATGTCGGGGTGCAAGGCTGACGGGGAGCCGTCGGCCAGTGGACAGCCGACATCGACAACCAAGCGGGGGACCATCTCTGTGTCGATCTATGACCGAGGCACCATTCCGTCCAGCGAAGGAACGGTTGATAATAACCGCATCACCCGCTGGATTAATGAGAACGGGCCGGTGAACGTCAAGTTCGTTTCTGTGCCGCGTATTCAATCCGAGCAGAGGTTGAACACACTATTCGCCGCTGAGGAAGCGCCGGACTTGATTCTCGAATATTCGCCACAGATCAAGTACCCCTGGATAAACCAAGGGCTGCTGCGTCCCATAGATGACATGATCGACAAGTATAGTGTTACCTATAAGGAGTTGTTGAAGAAGTACCCCATTCTCGTCAAGGGGGGAACTGGGTCGGACGGCAAGCTGTATCAGTTCGGCCGGATCAACGAAACGATTCCGATGCGGGGCTTGTTCATTCGGACCGACTGGCTGGAGAAGCTGAAGCTGGACATTCCGCATACGACGGAGGAGCTGTACCTCACGGCCAAGGCATTCACCGAGCTGGACCCGGACGGCAACGGCAAGAACGATACGTATGGGATCGCTATGTCTAACAATTCTGGGGCCATCCTGGACGAAATGTTTGGCGTGACGTATCCGGACTTCGTCGTACGGAACAACGAGCTCGTGCATGGGTGGGACAACATTGAGGCGGTGACCGCTTTTAAGAAGAAGCTGTACAGCGAAGGTCTCGTCGACCGCAATTACATGAACGACAAGAACGGGTGGAAGGCGAAGCAAGATTTCCTGAACGGGAAGATCGGCATCTACATGGAGCAATTCAATGTACCGATCACCTTCTATACCGATTTTTACTTGCCGCTCAAAAAAAATGTCCCTGATGCCGAGCTAACCGTCATGCCGTATCCGAAGACGTCGGTCGGACAGTTCAACCCGGTCTTCGTGAATCCGTTCCAGATGACAGCGGTCGTGAACGCTCAGACGAAGGACCCGGAAGCTGTTATGAAATACGTGGACTTCGCTTCCTCCGATAAGTTCATGAAGACAATGTATTACGGTTTCGATGGTGTGCATAGCATGACCGTGCCAGGCAAATGTCCGCAAATGCTCAATCTCGACCGCTGGCGTGCGGAGTTCAACTTCGGTTCCGGTGATTATGCGATGCTGGCATCGCCGTTATTGTCCGGCAACTGCTACTACGGGACGAACAAGCTGGATGACCAAGATCCGCTGCAGGCGAAGGTAAAGACGATGTTCGAGCAAAATTCGGCGTATGTCAACTTCGACTTGCATGTAGCAGGCCCGACGCATTCCGAGCAGATGCCTCAGCTGCCGAAGGACCTGCAGCAGATTATGACAGCGACAACCCGGCAGATCGGTTCAGCCGAAGGTGACATCTGGATCAAAGCGGTCTTAACACCAGGATACACGCCGGAGATGGCCAAGCTGGATGCGATTACGACGTGGGAGAAAGCTGGCGGCAAGCAGGTCGATGAATGGTATCACACCTTCTACGCGCAGGACAGAGACCGCATCATCCTAACGAAGGATATCTACGACCTCTTCAAGGAGCAGCGAGCGGCGCAGAAGAAGTAGGGTGTGTGGCCATTGTATGAACCGACTCTCGCCGATCCGGCATTCCTGTTGCCGCGAATGTGCATGCATTTGTGGCTACAGGAATGCCGGGTCGGGATTGTTACACCCAGCCTCAGTGATCTTTGCGATACAGTTCGCGGCTTTTGTACCCTGCCTGAAGAATCATCTTCATTTCCTCTCGCCGCGCGGCTCTCGTTTCTTCTTGTTTGGCACTATACACATACCGCGCCCAATCCTTGCGATACCCGGGGGTAAGCGATTGGTAGATGCTAAGCAGCTCAGGCGCATCCTCCAAATCCTTTTCCACACTGGGAATTAAAGCAATATAATCATCTACGCGTTGGCTTGAATTTGTTGAAGTCCGGTCCTTGCTTCCAGCGTCCTGTTTGAGCCCGACCACGGTAAAGACATCATCCAGCCCAACCATACGGGAGAATTTAATCGTGCTATTCCCGACATATCCGTCCTCATCGCTTCCCAAACCACCTAACAAGTCATCCCGATGAATGAATGTCGGATATACCTTGTTCCCTTTCTTAGGATACGCCACGAAGAGATAGCCGTTATTACGGAGATGTTGATGTTCGATCACACGATCGACCAGTTCCTTCAGCGACTCCATATCTAACACAAAGGCGAATATGAGATCAAACACACGATCCTTGAGCGTAGTCGCATAGCCCGTCAATTCCGATAGATAGTCCATCCCCTCAGGTTGATCCAATACTGCAACTTGTTCGTACTTGTGCAAACCCAGCTTGTCTACTATCGATTTCGTCATTCTGCTTCATCCCTTACCATTTGTCGCTTACTTGTAATTCCACCCTTACAGACCGAGCTTATGGCCTTTCTCCAGACGCTGAATCTGCTTCTCGCCACCATCTGCCAATTCCCGGAACTGATTGATCGTTTCACGCATTTTAGGCAGTGCTTCCTGCTTGTAGGTGCTGATAGAATCCAGAGCCGACAACACATCAGTAAAGGCTTGTTTCAGGGTGTCTACCGAGACACTGGACTGAAGCGATTGCTTCTGGATATCCACTCCTTGATTCTTCAACATCCTGGACGTGCTGGCGATCAGATCGTTCGTGGTTTGATTCAAGAGCTCGATCTTTTTCAAAACAATCTTTTGATTATAGAGCGCACTGGCCACCGTAACGGAAATTTTCAACGCCGAGATCGTAACGTTCTTAGCTCGGTCTACCCCGCGAATCAATTCCTTATTGTTCCTGATTACGACTTCGATGGCAATAATCCCCTGTTGGTTGACTACCAACATCTGCTGCAGGTCCATCACCCGCTGCCTCAGAGGAAACAGCACTTCTTCAGTGATGAACCGGATCTTGTCAGGGTCTTCATTACGCTGTTTGGCCGTTTCGATCTGCGACTCGATGGATTCATCCATCAATACCCCGAGCTGAATTTCCTTTTGCAGCCTTTTGGTCAAATCCCGGAGTGCTTGCTGCTCGATCTCCAATGTGGTGTTGTCGTTCTTGAGGGTCGACTTGCCCTTATCCAGAGAAACCACAATATCCGCAATCACAGCATCGGCCTTCTGATACTTGAGGAAGTAAGCACGCAGCGGATTGAACAGCTTGCCGAGGAAACCCGTCTTAGCAAAATCTATTATACTCGGGTCCAAATCCCTCAACTGAACATGCAATTCAGCCAAACCTTTGGCTACTTGACCACCCTCATCACCCGTTTTGGAGAGATTCCCTACCGATACCTGAAGTAACGTGTTTTTATCCGAGGACAATTTCATCGTTTGGAGTCCGAAAGTGTCGATGGATTGCAGGATTTCTTTGCGCTTCTCAAGCGACTCCATATCCAACGCCATGATCGTGGCCACATTGGAATCCGCTACTTCCTTGAGCTTCGCCACTTCCTCAGGTACAGGCTTCACCTCTTGTTCAATCGCTACCTTGATCTCTTCCGGACTTGCTACTTCCATCGAAAATGACATCGTAACCCTCCTAGGGGCTTGCGTCAGCAAGCCAGCATCGTAAGCCAATTCTTGACTACATTACATCTGAACGTTAAACAAGTTGCCGAGCTTGTAGACTACATCATCTGTATCTGCATTAATACTTGCCGCCTCGTTGATGCTCGAAATACTTTGAAGCGCCTTAATATCTGCGTTATAACCGATCGTATAAATCGGAATCTTATAGTACTCAATCAGACTCCTAATATCTTTCAGCGAATACCCCTCATTCGTCTCTCCATCACTCAAGACGAAGATGATCGGTTTCATGCTTGGATCAAGCGCCAACTGATCTTGAAGCATTTTCAAGGCTACGACAATACCGTTGAAGGTAGCCGTGCCGCCGCCGGATTGAAGACTGTTCACCGCACCAACCAGCATCGACTGTTGGTTCGTATCATACTTTGCGATCGGGAGGTTGATCGTTACCTTGCTGGAATAGGAGACAAGTCCGATACTGTTGTTCTTGCCCAAAAACTTCTGACCCTTCAACAGAGACTCTTTCAAGCGTTTCAATGGTTCGCCCGCCATACTGCCAGACACGTCGGTTACAAATACCGCCGCGATCGCTTTATTGGCGTTCTTCTTCTCTTTCCATACCTTTTGCGCCGAGGACAAAAGACTGCCATCAACCGGACTGAGTTCAGACTTGTAGTCTTCCAGGCCATTGAAGCCATTATCCTTCGCGGATTTCTGGTACTTCTCCTGGGCGACATAATCAGCGAATTTCTTAATAATGTCTTGCTTCGCTTGCGGTAGGTCACCCAGAGCGTACAATGGACTATCATGTCTTACACCGAAAGGAGTGAAAGCATACCCACTCTTCAAGTCCGCTGCATTGACATAGGTTTGGTACTCCAGAACAAACCCATCTAACATACCCGACTTCGCTGCATCGCGCATCTGAATAGTTGTTGATGCGATAAAGGGGACGTTGGCTTGGAACTTCTCAAACCCCTGAACCGCTTTACTTCCCAAGATATTCGAGCTGTCGAACGTATTGAGCGCTGTTATGAGAAAGTTTAAGCCTGTAGAACTGGCAAAGGGATCTGTATACCCCATAGAAAACTCGTTATTCGAGATCGCTTCGGTGACCGTTTTGACATTTACGGAACCGTACTTACTTACCAAAGCGTCATACTTCGCCTTGGCTATGACAATACCGGGAACATTACCGACAAGACGCTTAGTGACAAGCTGAGTTTTAACGCCACTCGCTTTGACCATCTCCCCCCACAGCTCATTGGAAGGTGTGTAGGCGTCTGGTACATATTTACCGGATTTGATGTAATCCGAGGCTGTACCGGAAGCAATATTACGAATCTTGACTGAGACCGGTTTGCCGTCAACTTCAATATTCGCTTTGTTGAAATCGTTCGCTACTCCATTCAGCCAACCGTCAACACCCGTGCCCGACTTTTCTGTAGACGAGAAAATCTCCACAAAATTAGGAGTCGTATTGTTCACGGATACTGCGAACTTAGAGATATCCGGCAATGACTCCGCCACATCGGCAGGGTTAAGGTCGATCTGACCTTTTGCAGGTGTTTCCTTAGAAACCGAGATGTCGGAATACAGTTTGCTTAATTGCTTAGCTGCATCTTCCGAAGACACCTGCGCCTTTGTCTTCCCGAAATTTGAGGTTAGATTCACCCCGAAATAAACGAGGGCAAACACAACTACCAGAATAAAAGCCGACAATAGGAAAAACTTACTCTTTTTCGTCATTATGACACCTCTTACTGTTTATAGTACTTCGTTTGTTTGATCAAGGAGTCTATTTCCTGCATACAAGGCATATTTTCAATATCACCCAGCTCGAAACTGTCCAAGCGGGATATTTCCAACAGCAGCTTATCTAACTTCAACAAAATTTCCTCGTTAGTACCTAGCGAACCTTTCACGAACGACAAGTACTCGTTGTACACGTCCGTTTTCTCTCGAAGAAGCTCCGGAGAGAACGAAGTCGACTTCTTATTCATGACACTCTCAAACTCTGTCTCGTCAAATACGTTGAGCCTGTTCAGGATACTCCTTACATTAAGGTAGAAGAGCTTTTCTACCTCCTGCGTAACGGATGCAAACTTCTTGTAGCTTAATTCAGCCGGATCGAATCTTTGATTAAGGACGGTCATCAAGGTATCCGTCTTCTTCCTGATCCGACCCAACTGCTCCAAGGCAAGCGCAATATCACCCTCCAGCGCTTTTACATGTCTGTAGTGATTCAACGCCTCTACATAGTCCTCGTGCGTTTTAATTTGCTTAACAGGTATAACAACAGGTTGCTTGAATAACCAGACATAACTCCCGTACAGCAACACAAGTACACTAGCGAGTAGCAATGTAACCCCTAATGCTGTTGTGAGCGCACTTCCACCTATCTCCACCCCCACAAATCCGGGCGAGAGTACTATAATATTCAAAACAACTACACACAGAATAAGTGCTAGTAGTTTTATGTACTTGGTTCCAATCAAATCTCATCCCTCCCTTACTTCCATTAGGATATGCTGAGGTACCAGAAGTGAGACACCCAGAAGCAGACTGGTACGAAGTTGCTGGACACCGTCACCTTCAGCCATCCTGCCGGGTCAATCCATCCTTAAAATTCGACATCTTCCGGCATTTTCCTTCTAAATCAGCTTAAATCACCAAACAGTAATGGAAATTGCGGGCATTCTACCTAAAAAAAAGCAGCCCCCAAATATAAGGGCTGCTATTCGTCCCACTACAGATGGGTTTGCCTTGCACAATGTGGCGTGTTACTACCTTATGGAGGATATGAACCGCCGCGAGCCGGAGCGAGTACGAAACTTACGTACGCATATCGTTAGGGAGTTAGTCCAAGAAATCAAAGCCTGCGACGCCTACAACCGCAGCAATATCCAGCAGTTAATTTCAGCCGTTTTCTGTTGATTGCTTCGCTGCTTAAGACTTATTCTCGGGATCATTTATTAGTAGCGAACATTTGTTTTATGCTTTCTTTCAGTGAAGTGACGGGGTTTCCAATTAATCTTTCCAAATCTGGTGAGGTTGAGGAAGTATCAATCTTGCCCAAAAAACCATATATCCAATTTTGAATCTGTGGATCTTGAAAGAGAGTAATAGGCTTACCTGTAAGATCAGACAGAACCAGCGCTAATTCATTGAAGGTCCATGGACGAGGTGCAGTAAGCTCATATGTCTTATTCTTATGGCCTGGTTCGGAAAGAACTGCTGCTATTCCTAAGGCAAGATCATTACGTGTCACAGTATTAAATTTCCAATCTCCAGGGTAAGTGCGTAGTTCACCTGTAGCTATGGCAACATCCAGACCAAGCACTCCGACAAAATCAGTATACAAAG